>NZ_WKDV01000043.1:0-59720 GCF_021605825.1 Pseudomonas sp. PA-6-3C | reverse complement strand
GCTCCGGTGTGTAGGGGCAGTGCGCGGATATATTACAGGCTTGTGTTGGCAAGGAGGTGAACGGTGCTGCGATGAGTGTGATTGGGAGTGGGCACAAAAACTGACAGAAGTTCGCTGGTTAAAAGGGCTAATACGTCGCCATCATCTCATCACACAGGTCTGCTTGAAGGCTGAGAAGACTTTTTCATAGGTGTGTCTTGTGTGTACAAAAAAACGCGCCGCTGCTCGGTGGTGTGTAATATACACACTGAAGGGTGGGCGATGAGAAGCAGAGAGGTGATCGAGCTTTTGGTTGAGGATGGATGGTTTGAGGTGGCGGTAAAGGGCAGCCATCACCAGTTCAAACACCCTGAGAAGCGAGGACGTGTAACCGTGCCTCATCCCAAGTCAGAGATTGCCAAGGGCACCTTGCACAGTATTTTCAAATCAGCAGGCCTCAACTGTAGAGCTTGACTGAGGAATTGGATGGGCTCGGTGGAGTTCGTTCAGAGGATGACCAATGAAATTCCCAGTGGTAGTACACAAAGACGCCGACTCGGACTACAGCGTGACCGTTCCGGACGTACCAGGCTGCTTCTCGGCAGGCGCTTCGTTTTCCGAGGCGTTGGATAATGTTCGGGAAGCGCTGGCGCTGCATCTCGAAGGGTTGGTCGCCGACGAAGAAAAGCTTCCTCAGGCCCAAGAGGTGGATGTTCATCTGGACAATCCGGATTACGCCGGTGGCGTATGGGCGATTGTCGACTTTGACCTGACTCCGTACTTGGGTAAGTCGGTGCGGTTCAACGCTTCTTTGCCGGAGCAGTTGTTGCACCGCATTGATGAGCGAGTGCAGAAGGATCATCGCTATGCATCGCGGTCAGGGTTTTTGGCGACAGCAGCGCTGCGTGAACTGGCCGTTTGAGTCGAATGCCAGACACGAAAAAGCCGCGCAATGCGCGGCTTTCTTGTTTGGTGGGCCCAGTAGGACTCGAACCTACGACCAAAGGATTATGAGTCCTCTGCTCTAACCAACTGAGCTATAGGCCCTCAGTAGGACGCGGATTATAGCGACGGTTTCCGTGCTGTGCCATCCGAAAAGTCTGAAACCCGCATATGAAGAAAAGTCTCGGCAAAAAGCTCCGGCGGCAGCGGCAGGCTGACGATGTAGCCTTGCATCTGTTCGCAGCCTTCGGCGGCCAGGAAGGCTTGTTGTGCGGGGTTTTCCACGCCTTCGGCGATGATGGTGAATTGCATGCTGTGGCCCAGGGCGATGATGGCGCGCACGATGGCGGCGTCGTGGGGGTCGTCGGGCAGGCCGCGCACGAAAGACTGGTCGATCTTGAGGAAGTCCAGTGGCAGGCGCTTGAGGTAACTGAGTGAAGAATAGCCGGTGCCGAAGTCATCGATGGCCAGTTGCACGCCCAGGTGCTTGAGTTGGTGCAGCACTTCGAGGGCTTCTTCGGCCTGGCTCATGATGAAGTTTTCGGTGATCTCCAGTTGCAGGCAACCGGGCTCCAAGTGGTAGTCGTGCAACAGTTGTTCGATGCGCGCGAGCAGGTTGGGGTGACGCAGTTGTGCGCCGGCGAGGTTGACTGACAGCGGGCCGAAATCGTTGAAGGCGCGTTTCCAGGTGTGCATCTGACGGCAGGCCTGTTCCAGTACCCAGTCGCCAATCTGCAGGATCGTGCCGTTCTCCTCGGCCAGGGCGATGAAGTGTTCCGGCGGCACGTCGCCAAAGGTCGGGTGGTGCCAGCGAATCAATGCTTCGGCGCCGATCAGTTCCTGGGTGACCAGGCTGAGCTTCGGTTGGTAGTACAGAAACAGCTCTTCACGCTCGATGGCACGGCGCAGTTCGTGCTCGAGGGCCACGCGTTCGTTGGCCTGGGCGGTGAGGTCGCGAGTGTAGCTCTCGACACGGTTGCGGCCTTTGGCCTTGGAGCGGTACATCGCGGCATCGGCGTTTTTGACCAGGGTAGCGACGTCGGTACCGTCCTGTGGATAGAGGCTGGTGCCGATGCTGGCGCTGATAAAGAACTCATGCTCGCCGGCCTGGAACGGCGGGGTGAAGCAGGCGAGCAGTTTATTGGCCAGGTGTTCGGCATCGCTGGCTTGTTGCAGGCCGGGCAGCAGGATGATGAATTCGTCGCCGCCCAGGCGTGCCACGGTGTCGATGTCGCGCAGTTGCTCCTTGAGGCGCACGGCGATGTCCTTGAGCAGCAGGTCGCCGACGGGGTGGCCGAGGCTGTCGTTGATATGCTTGAACCGGTCCAGGTCGAGGAACAGCACGGCGCCTTGGTGACCGGTTTCTTCCTGGCTGGTGAGGGCGGCTTGCAGTCGGCTTTCAAACAGGGTGCGGTTGGGCAGGCCGGTCAGTGGGTCGTGGTGTGCCTGATAATCGAGGCGAGCCTGGGCGTGCTTGAGACTGGAGATGTCGGCAAACACGGCAACAAAGTGTGTGATCAACTGGTCGCGGTTACGCACGGCGCTGATGGTCAGCCAGCTGGGGTATAGCTCGCCGTTTTTGCGGCGGTTGGAAATCTCGCCCTGCCAGTGGCCGTGAGCGGTCAATTGATGCCACATCGCCGCATAGAACGCGCTGTCATGCAGGCCGGAAGCGAGCAGGCGCGGCGTGCTACCAAGGGCTTCGGCTTCGCTGTAGCCGGTGATTTCGCTGAAAGCACGGTTGACGGCGCTGATGTTCTGCCGGGTGTCGGTGATCAATACCCCTTCGGCCGTGCTCTCGAACACCGTGGCGGCCTGTTGCAGTTTTTCCTGCATCACTTGGCGTTCGGTGATGTCACGGGCGATGGTCAGCATGCAGTCATCCTCGCCGATGGGCAGCGGCCGGCTGGACACTTCGCACAGGCGAATCAAGCCGTCGGCGCGGCGGATATGGCAGACGAAGTCACGCACAAAACCGTCGCGTTGCATCAGTTCCAGCATGTGCTTGCGTTCGTTGAGGTCGACCCAGATGCCCAGGTCCAGGGTCGACTGGTCGAGCGAGTTCGCACTGCTAAAGCCCGTCAGGCGGGTGAAGCCTTCGTTCACTTCAATCAAAAGCCCATCGCGTTGGCGGCTGAGCAGCAAACCGTCGGGTGAGGCGTGGAAGGCCTTGGCGAATTTCTCTTCGGAGGTTTGCAGCAGTTGCTGGGTTTCCTTGAGTTGGGTGATGTCACGCACCACCACCACCAAGGCTTCTGTGGTGTCGAGTTGGAACGGTTCGGCGGAGATCAGCCCGGTAAACGCCTGGCCATTGCTGCGCAGAAATGGCATTTCCAGGTTGCGGATGCTGGTGGTCTGCACACGTTGCAGCAGGTCGGGGCCGACGCCTTGAATGCCCCAGATGTTCAGCTCGGTGGCGGTTTTGCCCACGACTTGTTCGGCGCTTAGCCCAATCTGGTCCTCGAATGCCTTGTTCACCTCCAGCAGGCAGCCATCAGAGAGGCGGGCGATGACCAGGATGTCCGGGCATTGCTGAAACACCGAGGCAAACTTCTCTTCGGAAAGCTGCAAAGCCTCCTCTGTGCGCTTGGCTTCGCTGATATCGATCATCAAACCGCGCAACACCGGCTCATGGCCGTGCTCGATCAGGCTGACGATATCGCGCACCCACAAGCAACGGCCGTCGGCGGTAATCACTCGATAATCGAGGCTGTGATCGCGGTTGGCGCGGGTTTCCTGGAAGCAGAATGCCTCCGCTCGGGTCAGGTCGGCAGGGTGGATGATGTTGCGCCAGAAGCCTGGAATCAGCCAATGGGCGCGGGGATAGCCCAGCAGGTCTTCGGCGTGGGGCGAAACGTAGCTGTAGGTGAAGTCGGTGATGCTGGCTTCCCAGGCAATCGCGGACAGGCTCTCGACCAGGCCGCGATAGTGGTATTCGCTGCTGCGCAACTCTTGCTCAAGGGCGACTCGCCGGGCAATTTCCGAGCTGAGCCGGCGGTTGATGCGAATCACGATGGCCAACACGGTGCTCAGCAGCAGCACCGCCGGCAGGCCGTACATCAGCAAGTCGGCCCAGAAGGTGCGGTGATCGGTGAAGCTGCCGACCCAGTGTTGCTGGATCGCGTCGGTTTCGTCGGAGCTGAGGTCAGCGAGGACTTTGTCCAGGATGCCCACCAGTGTTTTCTGGTCGCGCGGTACGCCCATCGCCAACTGGTATCGATAGGGCGTTTCGCCGCTGACGTATAAACCATCCAGCTTGAGCTGGCGCAGGCTCCAGACGCTGGAGGCGAGGTCGCCGACAACCGCATCCACTTCATCGGTGGCCAGGGCTTGCAGCGTCGAGCTGACGTTCGGCATGGCCACCAGGTTTAGGTCGGGATGGTGGGTGCGCAGTAATTCGTGCGGCGCGTAGTTTTCCACCACGGCGATCTTCAGGCCGTACAGGTCTTTAAGGTTGCGAGGTTTCGCGCCGCCCTCATGGGCGAGGATGACGATCGGGAAATCCAGGTACGGACGTGTAAAGGCCAGGTAATTCTGGCGTTCGGGCGTCGACATGATGCCGGGCAACAGGTCGAGCTGGTTGTTTTTCGCCTGTTCGAGCACAGCGGTCCAGTTTGCCGGCTCGATCAGCTTGATCCGCATGCCCAGGCGGTCCTGGATCAGGCGTACATAGTCGGCTGCGAGGCCTTGATAACGGCCATTTTCATCACGGTATTCGAAGGGCGGCCAAGAAGCGTCCACCCCCAGGCGCAGCTCCTGATGGTCCGCCAGCCAGCCACGCTCATCATCAGTAAGAGTCAACGCGCCAGCCGTTGCGGTCCAGGCGAGCAGCGACAGCAGTATCACGGTCGGCAGTCTGGGCATAACGGTCTCGTTATGGCACGGGGAATGTTTCGAGTGTAGACGGGCATTGCGGGGGAGGGGGTGTTGCGGGGGAAGTTAATCCATAGAAAGTAATCTATGGAAAACAAAACCCCCGGCCTGGGCCGGGGGTTCTGGTATCACTCGTCGAGGAAGGAGCGCAGATGCTCGCTTCGCGTCGGGTGGCGCAACTTGCGCAGTGCCTTGGCTTCGATCTGACGGATCCGCTCGCGGGTCACGTCAAACTGCTTACCGACTTCCTCAAGGGTGTGGTCGGTATTCATGTCGATGCCGAAACGCATGCGCAGTACCTTGGCTTCACGGGCAGTGAGGCCGGACAGTACGTCGCGAGTCGCTTCTTTAAGGCTCTCAACAGTGGCGACATCGATTGGCGACTGCATGGTCGAGTCTTCGATGAAGTCACCCAGGTGGGAGTCTTCGTCATCACCAATCGGCGTTTCCATGGAGATCGGCTCTTTAGCGATCTTCAATACCTTGCGGATTTTATCCTCAGGCATTTCCATGCGTTCGCCCAGCTCTTCCGGGGTCGGTTCGCGACCCATTTCCTGCAACATCTGCCGGGAAATACGGTTGAGCTTGTTGATCGTCTCGATCATGTGCACCGGAATACGGATGGTGCGAGCCTGGTCGGCGATCGAGCGAGTGATCGCCTGACGGATCCACCAGGTGGCATAAGTCGAGAACTTGTAGCCGCGACGGTATTCGAACTTGTCCACCGCCTTCATCAAGCCGATGTTGCCTTCCTGGATCAGATCGAGGAATTGCAGACCACGGTTGGTGTACTTCTTGGCGATCGAGATCACCAGACGCAAGTTCGCTTCAACCATCTCTTTCTTCGCGCGGCGGGCCTTGGCCTCACCGATCGACATGCGACGGTTGATGTCTTTGATTTCAGCAATCGTCAGACCGGTTTCGGTCTCAAGCGCGGTCAGCTTCTGCTGGCAACGGATGATGTCCGGCTGCAGGCGACCAATGGCTTCGGCGTATTTCGCCTTGCCTTTGGCCAGTGCGTCGGTCCAGCTTTCGTCTACTTCGTTGCCCGGGAACTGGCGCAGGAAGTCAGCCCGCGGCATACGTGCATCACGTACACACAGCTGCATGATTGCGCGTTCTTGCGCACGCAGACGTTCAAGGGCACTGCGAACACGCTCAACCAAGCCTTCGAATTGCTTCGGTACCAGCTTGATCGGCATGAACAGCTCAGCCAGGGCCACCAGCTCGGCAATCGCCAGCTTGTTGGAGCGACCGTGCTTTTTCAGGGCCTTGCGGGTGATTTCCATTTGATCGGAAACCGCACCGAAACGCTGGGCTGCGATGATCGGGTCCGGGCCGCTTTCAACTTCATCTTCGTCGTCGCTGCTGGCTTCAGCATCGTCGTCTTCGGTGTCGTCGTCAGCCTTCGCGGCTTTCGCATCGACGGGCGGCGGTACTTCGGCGGCAGGCGGCGCAATGCCGTCGTCCGGGTCGATGTAGCCGCTCAGAACGTCAGACAGGCGGCCACCTTCGGTGGTGACGCGAGTGTACTCGGAGAGAATGTGGTCAACCGTGCCAGGGAAGTGCGCGATTGCGCCCATCACTTCACGGATACCCTCTTCAATACGTTTGGCGATTTCGATTTCGCCTTCACGTGTCAGCAGCTCGACGGTACCCATTTCACGCATATACATGCGCACAGGGTCAGTCGTACGACCGATGTCGGTCTCCACCGCTGCCAGCGCAGCAGCCGCTTCTTCAGCAGCTGCCTCGTCGGTATCGGAGTCGGCCAACATAAGGGCGTCCGCATCCGGAGCACTCTCGTGTACGGGGATCCCCATGTCATTAATCATGCGGATGATGTCTTCCACCTGCTCAGGATCTGAAATATCCTCAGGCAGGTGATCGTTGACCTCTGCGTAAGTCAGATATTTCTGCTCACGACCAAGGGTGATCAACTCTTTAATACGAGACTGTTGTTGCGCTTTTCCGGACATAACACCCTATCCACTGAAGGTCTTGGCGGGCAAAAAACAAGCCGAGGATTATACCCGAGCTATGACCTCACACGCCAGCTGAGGTCGGGTTAGATGTACAAACATTCTGTTTTAAGAGGTCGCGCATCTGTTTTGCTATCTGAATTTGCTCTTCAGCCGACAATCCCGGCTGCCTTGCACGCTTGATCAGCTCATCCAGGGTCTGCGTGTGCTGACCTGCGGATAACCTAGTAATGGTGTCTAAAAACTGTTGTTCAAGGTTGTCGCCGTCAATTAGCCACTCCTTTTCCGCCAGTGCTTTAAGCAAGCGTCCTTGTTCGGTGCCGTGCCAACGAGCCATCAATTGAATTGAGTTTAGCTTAGGATTTTTCTGTACCGCCTCAATCAAGGCGATCAGTACCTGAGCATACGTGTTGCTCTCGTTGGCAAAGTGATCGGCGCTCTCAACTTTTTTTGCCAATTGCGGGTGGTGAATAAGTGTTCGCAGCGCAATGAGCGTTGGAGCTTCGACGGCGACAGGAGTTCGCGGCGCGTATGCCTCGTCGCGGTCACCGCGTTTGCCGTTCTTGTTCCAGGGTTTCTTGTCCCATTTTTTACCGCCGGCGCCGGGTTTCTTCGGTGTCCACTCCTGCTGGGGCGCATAGGCCTCCTGCGGTTGGTGGAAGTCGGAATAGTCCGGCATGGCGTCGTAATCCATGCCTGGGTCGTAGGCCGGTGGGGCTTCCTGCGGTGCGCTATGCACCAGTTGGCTGACGGCCTCGCCACTCAGGCCGGTGATTTCCAGCAGGCGCATGCGCATCAGTGACTTCAGGTTGGCGCCTGGCACTTTGTCGATCAGCGGCGCTGCGAGGGTGGCCATGTGGGCCTTGCCTTCGAGGGAGCGCGGGTCGGCTTCTTCGGTTAACTGCTGGAAGAAATAGTCCGCCAGCGGCTGTGCGTGTTGATTGATGCGGGCGCGGAAGGCGTCGGTGCCTTCGGAGCGCACCAGGGTGTCCGGGTCTTCGCCTTCGGGCAGGAACAGAAAGCGCGCGCGGCGCCCGTCCTGCAGGCTCGACAGCGTGGCTTCGAGCGCACGCCAGGCGGCGTTACGGCCGGCCTGGTCGCCGTCAAAACAGAACAGCACGCTGGGCACCACGCGAAAGAGGCGCTTCATGTGCTCTTCGCTGGTGGCGGTGCCCAGGGTAGCGACGGCATTGCGCAGGCCTTGCTGCGCCAGGGCAATGACGTCCATGTAGCCTTCCACCACGATGATTTCATCGAGGTTGCGATTGTTTTTGCGCGCTTCAAACAGGCCGTAGAGTTCCTGGCCCTTGTGAAATACCGGCGTTTCCGGGGAGTTCAGGTATTTAGGCTTGTCGTCCCCGAGCACGCGGCCACCAAAAGCGATGATGCGGCCACGGCTGTCGCGGATCGGAAACATCACGCGGTCGCGGAAGCGGTCATAGCGCTTGCCGGTCTCGGCGTTTTCCACGAGTAGACCGGCATCGATCATGGCCTTCTGCTGCAGCGTATCGCTGCTCAGATGCTTGTACAGGTTGTCCCAGCCCGGCGGGGCGAAGCCCAGGCCAAAATCCCGGGCGATCTCACCGGTGAGGCCGCGACCCTTGAGGTACTCGACGGCGGCCTTGCGCTGCGGATGGCTTTTAAGCGCCTGACGGTAGAAGTCGGCAGCGGCCGTCAGCAGCGGGTACAGCGGCGAATCAGTGGGTTGACGCGGTTTGTGCGAGCGGCCACTTTCTTCGCGGGGGATTTCCATGCCGGCGGCTTTGGCCAGTTCCTCGACAGCCTGGGGGAAGTCCAGGTTGTCGTGGTCCATGATAAAGCCGAGGGCATTGCCGCCCGCGCCGCAACCGAAGCAGTAGTAGAACTGCTTGTCGGGGCTGACGCTGAATGACGGGGTTTTTTCTTTGTGGAACGGGCAGCAGGCGGTGTAGTTCTTGCCGGCCTTCTTCATTTGCACGCGCGAGCTGACAACATCGACGATGTCGGTGCGGTTAAGAAGGTCGTCAATAAAACTCTGGGGAATCAGCCCGGCCATGGCGTTCTCGTCATCACTGCGTGTAAATGAGGGCCCGTGAAGTGATCAAGCGCACGTATCGAGTGCTCGAACATCTATCGTTTGCATGGGGAGTGTATCTGCCGAGCATTCACTGACGTTAGTTTGTATCAGTCTTCGGCTTGGAAATGTTGCCCTGACGTCCGGTGTTGGCCAATAGCAGCCTCGGAAAAGCCTTGATGGGCACAGCCGACACAGTCGATCGTCTGTTTGTAGAATCTGTGTTGCAAGAAAAAGGGGTGTGCTCGTCAGTAGCCTTGTTAGGCTCGTCAGAAGAGACGCGCACCGCTGGCAGAAGAGCCAGTCCTGACGTGTGAAGCAGTGTCTCGGTCGCGTGTGCGGCGTCGACGGTGAAGCATCAAGCGATATCCGCAAATGCCAACAGCCCGGCTGAGGGCCGGGCTTGGCAGAAGCTTGCTACGTAAGTCTGTGTATTAGTACAGACGAACGGCGCGGCGCTGTTCGCGCTGAACTTTCTTGGCGTGACGCTTAACAGCGGCTGCTGCTTTACGCTTACGCTCAGAAGTTGGCTTCTCATAAAATTCGCGGCTACGAACTTCAGCCAGAACACCGGCTTTTTCGCAGGAGCGCTTGAAACGACGCAGAGCTACGTCGAAGGGTTCGTTCTCTTTTACTTTGACGGCTGGCATCCAGAGCTACCTTCTTTCATTACCGGGAATCAACGTTCTCGTCGCAAAAAATTCGCGGCTGAGGTCGTCGGTTTTTAAGGGTTGCGGATGTTAACCCCTCATTGACCGGAATGCAAAGCCTCTGATCGAAAACCGCTAGTCGGGAGGGGGAGTGGCGACTATTATGCGCGCCTTCGAATTCAGCCTCTACAAGGCGCAAACCCATGCTAGTACTGGGACTTGAAACCTCCTGCGACGAAACCGGTGTCGCACTTTACGACAGTGAACGCGGGCTTTTGGCCGATGCACTGTTCAGTCAGATCGACCTGCACCGCGCCTATGGCGGGGTGGTGCCGGAGCTGGCCAGCCGAGATCACGTCAAGCGCATGCTGCCCTTGATTCGCCAGGTGTTGGACGAGGCCGGCTGCGTGCCGACCGAGATCGACGCGATCGCCTATACCGCAGGCCCCGGATTGGTTGGAGCCCTTCTGGTTGGGGCCTCTTGCGCCCAGGCGCTGGCATTTGCCTGGGGTATTCCAGCCCTCGGCGTGCACCATATGGAAGGCCATTTACTGGCACCGATGCTGGAAAAAACACCGCCGCAGTTCCCGTTCGTCGCTTTGTTGGTTTCCGGTGGCCACACGCAGTTGGTTCAGGTGGATGGAATCGGCCAATACACGCTTTTGGGTGAGTCGCTGGACGACGCCGCCGGCGAAGCTTTCGACAAAACCGCGAAGATGATGGGCCTCAATTATCCCGGTGGCCCGGAAATCGCGCGGCTGGCCGAAAAAGGTGTGCCGGGCCGCTACACCTTCCCGCGCCCGATGTGCGACCGCCCAGGCCTGATGTTCAGTTTCAGCGGCTTGAAAACCTCCGCACTGAACACCTGGCAGCAAAGCGTCAGCGCCGGGGACGACAGTGAACAAGCCCGTTGCGACATCGCGCTGGCGTTCCAGCAGGCCGTGGTGGAGACTTTGACCATCAAGTGCAAGCGCGCCCTCAAACAGGCAGGCATGCAGCGTCTGGTGATCGCAGGCGGCGTCAGCGCCAACAAGGCGCTGCGTACCTCGCTGGAAAAAATGCTCGGCGACATGAAGGGTGACGTGTTCTACGCGCGCCCTGAGTTTTGCACCGACAACGGCGCAATGATTGCCTACGCCGGTTGCCAGCGCTTGCAGGCCGGGCAGCACGAAAGCCTGGCGATCAGCGTGCAGGCACGCTGGCCGATGGAGCAGCTTTCACCGCTTTAAGTGGCTTGGCTTGCGCGGGGCTCATCAACGGTATTTAAAAATGCCGTTCGCGCCCGGCAAACAGGTCGCGTAAATTGCCGCGGTGGCGCCACACGATCAGCAGTGTCAGTACGCTCATCGGCAGCAACGCCGCCGGTGCCTGCCAGGCGAGCAGCGGCAGGGTGAGTGGCGTGGCGATCAGTGCGGCCAGCGAGCTGGTGCGGGTCAGGTAGAACGTCAGCAGCCAGGCCAGCACGGCCAGCAGCGCTGCCGGAGGGTAAACCCCCAGCAGCATGCCGGCCGCGGTCGCGACGCCTTTGCCGCCGCGAAAACGGAAGTACAGCGGAAACAGATGGCCCAGGACGGCGCACACGCCCACCCAGGCCTGCTGTTGCAAGGTAAGACCGGCGAAGCTGGCGATCAGTACGGGCAACAAGCCCTTGCAGACGTCACCCAGCAGCGTCAGTACGGCGAGTTTCTTGCCGGCCAGGCGCAACATATTGGTGGCGCCGGCATTGCCTGAGCCACTCATTCGCGGGTCGGGATTTCCCGTCAGGCGGCTGAGCAAAATGGCGAAGGACAGCGAGCCGAGCAGGTAGGCGAGAATCGCCAGTAACCAAAACATGCTAACTATTCCGGGCGAGGACGCCCTGATTCTAACCGGGGCAATGCGCCCTTGTCGTGCTGCGGAGAAGAGCTTGGACAGAGTGTTTATCGAAGGCCTGGAAGTCGACACCGTAATCGGGGCCTACGACTGGGAGCGCGGCATCAAGCAATGCCTGCGCCTGGACCTTAGCTTCGCCTGGGACAATCGCCCGGCGGCCGCCGGTGACGACCTGACCCTGGCGCTGGATTACGCCAGTGTGTCCACGCGTATCCAGGCCTTTGCCGAGCAATCCCAATACCAGTTGGTGGAAACCTTTGCCGAGCGGTTGGCCGAAGTGCTGATGAACGAATTCCAGATTCCCTGGCTGCACCTCAAATTGACCAAGCCCGGCGCCGTACCGGCTGCCAAAGGCGTGGGCGTGGAGATCGAGCGCGGATGTCGCTAACTCAGGTTTACCTTGGCCTTGGCAGCAATATCGAGCGCGAGCCGCACCTGTGTGCCGGCTTGGACGCGTTGGCGAGTTTCTTGACCGATGTACGCTGCTCCGCGGTGTTTGAAAGCCAGCCGGTGGGCATCAAGAGCGGGCCATTCTTCAACCTTGTTGTGTCGGCGTATACCGACCTGCCGTTGATGGAGCTGGATCGTCGGTTGAAATTCATCGAGGCTGACAATGGTCGTTATGCCCCGGACCGCAAAGGGCTGCCGTTGGATATCGACGTGCTGCTGTACGGTGACCTGGTGGGGAATTTCGATGGTTTGATCCTGCCCCGCGCAGAGATCCTGAAGAATGCTTTTGTGCTGTGGCCGTTGTCGTTGATGGCGCCGGATCGCGTGCACCCTGAAGTCGATAAGACCATGGCCGAGTTATGGCGCGATGCCCAGATCGACCAGGTGCTGGCGCCAGTTGCGTTTGAATGGCGGGGCCAGCAGTTGACCCCGGCGGATCTACTGTAGCCGCCGATGCGCCTGGCTTGACCGGATTCAACTATGGGAGCGGGCTTGCCCGCGAAAGCGGTGGGTCAGTCAGCATCAATGTTTACTGTGCCGATGTCTTCGCGGGCGAGCCCGCTCCCACACGTTTTGCGTTTAACTGAACGGCATTGATGCAAACCCGTCTGCCACAAAGAGTAACGACTACAGGTTGTATTGCTCTTTGTAGGCTTTGAGCACCTTGAGTCGCTCACGCTTGAGCGCCTCGCCCAGCTCCGGGCCTTTGAAACCTTTCTCCAGCAAGGGCGCCACCGGTACTTCGCGAGCGGCCTTGGCTGCGCCGCGTAAATAATCCGCCTGTGGATAACTTCTCTGCTCCAGGCCCTTGCGGCCCCGGGCGTCCATTTCGCAACTCACCACAAACTCTTCAAAGCGCTGCGGCCGGCGATACACGTCAAAACTTTGCAGCAACTCCAGCAGCGTCGAGGCTTTCAGCTCCAGCGCACGGTGGCCGTGGGTGTGGTATTGGCCGACCAGCAGGGCCAGTTCCTGGCAATCCTTCGGCACCTTGAAGCGTTCATTGACCGCCTTGATCAGCTTCAAGCCCGTGTGTTCGTGGGCAATATGCTGCGGCAACTTATCCACAGGCGTCAGGCCTTTGCCCAGGTCGTGCAGCAGGCAGGCCCAGCGCACGGTCAGCGGCTGCTGATGCAAGGCGGCTTGCTCGAGCACGCTAAGGGTATGGATGCCGGTGTCGATTTCCGGGTGATGAGCCTCGGGTTGTGGCACGCCAAACAGTGCATTCACTTCGGGCATCAGGGTTTTCAGCGCGTTGCAGTCGCGCAGTACCTGAATAAACACCTGCGGCTGATCCTCCATCAGCGCCCTGGAAATTTCTTTCCAACTGCGCTCCGGGGTCAAGGCTTGCAGTTCGCCAGACTCGCTGAGTTGGCGCATCAGTTCCAGGGTTTGCGGGGCGACGGTAAAATTCAAGTGAGCGTAACGCGCAGCAAAGCGTGCAACACGCAGCACTCGCAGGGGATCTTCGGCGAACGCGGGAGAAACGTGACGCAGAATCCGTGCTTCAAGGTCGCTCTGGCCACCATAGGGATCGGTCAGGTTGCCGTCATCATCCTCGGCCATGGCGTTGATGGTCAGGTCACGGCGAATCAGGTCTTCTTCCAGCGTGACCTCGGGGCTTGCGTGAAACACAAAGCCGCCATAACCCCGGCCACTCTTGCGTTCGGTGCGGGCGAGGGCGTATTCGTCGCCGTTCTTTGGGTCCAGGAATACCGGGAAGTCAGCACCGACTGGCTTGTAGCCTTTAGCGAGCATTTCTTCAGTGGTCGCACCGACCACGACGCGGTCGATGTCGGTGACCTTGAGGCCGAGCAGGCGATCACGCACCGCACCGCCGACTGTGTAGATTTTCATGAAAAAGCCTCCATTAGCGGCACAGGATACCGCCTGAGCCGGACCAATGGAGGCTTTGCTGTTTCAGAGATGTACGACGGCCAGGTCCAGGCGGCCGTAGTCGTTATCGTTGTGGTCGGTGCGTGGCGGCACGTGGTGGGTTTTCATCACCTGATCGCCCTGCAGGGTTTCCAGGTGAATGTCGAAGCCCCACAGCCGGTGCAGGTGTTTGAGCACTTCCTCGGTGGACTCGCCCAAAGGTTTGCGGTCGTGCTGCTGGTGACGCAAGGTCAGCGAACGGTCGCCGCGCACATCAATGCTGTAGATCTGCACGTTTGGCTCACGGTTGCCCAGGTTGTACTGCGCTGCCAGGGTTTCACGGATGGTGCGGTAGCCGGGCTCATCGTGGATGGCAGGCACCACCAGATCATCCTTGAGGTCGTCATCGAGAATGCTGAACAGCTTCAGGTCGCGAATCACCTGAGGTGACAGGTACTGCAGGATGAAACTCTCATCCTTGAAGCTGCTCATGGCGAACTTGATGGTCGACAACCAGTCGCTGCCGGCGATTTCCGGGAACCAGCGGCGGTCTTCTTCGGTGGGGTGTTCACACATGCGCCGGATGTCCCGGTACATGGCAAAGCCCAGCGCGTAGGGGTTGATGCCGCTGTAATACGGGCTGTCAAAACCGGGCTGGAACACCACGCTGGTATGGGAGGTGAGGAACTCCATCATGAAACCGTCGGTGACCAGGCCTTCGTCGTACAGGTCATTCATCAAGGTGTAGTGCCAGAACGTTGCCCAGCCTTCGTTCATCACCTGGGTTTGGCGCTGTGGATAAAAATACTGGGCGATCTTGCGCACAATGCGCACGATTTCTCGCTGCCACGGCTCCAGCAACGGCGCGTGTTTTTCCAGGAAATACAGGATGTTTTCCTGAGGTTCGGCGGGGAAGCGAGCATTGTCCTTGTCGCTGTTTTTGCCGGCCTTTTTAGGAATCGTGCGCCACAGGTCGTTGATCTGCTTTTGCAGGTGCTCCTCACGCTCCTTCTGGCGCAGGCGTTCTTCCTCGGCGGAAATCGGATACGGGCGTTTGTAACGGTCGACGCCGTAGTTCATCAGCGCGTGGCAAGAGTCGAGCAAGTCCTCTACCGCATCGATGCCATGGCGTTCCTCGCATTGCATGATGTACTGCTTGGCGAACACCAGGTAATCGATGATCGAGCTGGCATCGGTCCAGGTGCGGAACAGGTAGTTGCCCTTGAAAAAACTGTTATGCCCGTAGCACGCGTGGGCCACCACCAGCGCCTGCATGCAGATGGTGTTTTCTTCCATCAGGTAGGCGATGCACGGGTCGGAGTTGATCACGATCTCGTAGGCCAGGCCCATCTGCCCACGGGTGTAGGACTTCTCGGTGCTGAGGAAGTGTTTGCCATAGGACCAATGGTGGTAGCCCAAGGGCATGCCGACCGAGGCGTAGGCATCCATCATCTGCTCGGCGGTGATCACTTCGATCTGGTTGGGGTAAGTGTCCAGGGCATAACCCGCCGCGATGCGGCTGATTTCCCGGTCATAGGCCTGGATCAGTTCAAAGGTCCACTCGGAGCCGGTGGAAATGGGTTGGCGCTTATGCTCTTTTTTGGCGGTCATGTCACTAACCTGCGCTGGAAGAGTTCACGGAAGACCGGGTAGATATCGCCGGCCGAGACCAGTTGCTGCTGGGCGAACGTATCGGCAAAGGCTTCGCCGATGCGCTCGTATTCGAACCACAGTGCCTGGTGCTCACGAGGGGTAATTTCAACGTAGGTGTAGTACTGCACGAACGGCATGATCTGGTTGATCAGGATATCGCGGCAGATCGGCGAGTCATCGTTCCAGTTATCGCCGTCGGAGGCTTGCGCGGCGTAGATGTTCCACTCATTGGCAGGGTAGCGCTCGGCCATGATCTCCTGCATCAGCTTCAAGGCGCTGGACACAATGGTGCCGCCGGTTTCCCGCGAGTAGAAGAACTCTTCTTCGTCCACTTCCCGGGCGCTGGTGTGATGGCGGATGAACACCACGTCGATCTTGTCGTAGTTACGCTTCAGGAACAGGTACAGCAGGATGAAAAAGCGCTTGGCAATGTCCTTGGTGGCCTGGGTCATGGAGCCGGACACGTCCATCAGGCAGAACATCACCGCCTTGGAGCTGGGGTTGGGTTGTTTCACCAGCAAGTTGTATTTGAGGTCGAAGGTGTCGAGGAACGGCACGCGGTGAATACGCGCGCTGAGTTTCTCGATTTCCGCCTCGATTTGCTGGATATCGCCGAAGTTATCCGGCTCTTCGCGCTTTAAGCGCGCCAGTTCTTCCTTGGCTTCCTTCAGTTTGGCGCGGCTGCTACCGGACAGTGCGATACGGCGTGCATGGGCCGAGCGCAGCGTGCGAATGATATTGATGCGGGACGGGTTGCCCTCGTTACTGATCCCTGCGCGCACGGTCTTGAAGGTGTCGGTGCCGGTCAGGTTGCGTTTGACTAGGTTAGGCAATTCCAGGTCTTCAAACATGAATTCCAGGAATTCTTCCTGGGTGATCTGGAACACGAACTCGTCCATGCCCTCGCCGGAATTGCCGGCTTTGCCGGGGCCTTTACCGCCACCACCGCCTTGGGGGCGCTGGATATGCTCGCCGGTGGTGAACTCCTTGTTGCCGGGGTGCACGACGGTCTGTTTGCCGCCCCGGCCGTGGTGCAGCACCGGTTCGTCGATGTCGCGTCCAGGAATGCTGATTTGCTCGCCATGCTCCATGTCAGTAATGGAGCGGCGGCTGACGGCCTCTTCAACGGCCTTTTTGATGTGGTCACGGTAACGCCGCAGGAAACGCTGACGGTTTACCGTGCTCTTGTTCTTGCCATTGAGGCGTCGGTCGATCACATAGCTCATGGGGAGCCCTCCGGGCAGCTTCACGTTACAAGCTTCAAGCCGCGAGCTGGAAGCTTAGAGACAAGCGGTCGGCTGCCGGGCCAGAAGCCCGGCAGCACGCGCCTGTCGCTGCCTTACTGTGATTTACGCACCCGCAGGTACCACTCGGAAAGCAGGCGTACCTGTTTGTCGGTGTAGCCGCGTTCGACCATGCGCGTAACAAAGTCGTTGTGTTTTTGCTGGTCCTCCTTGCTGGCCTTGGCGTTGAAGCTGATAACCGGCAGCAGGTCCTCGGTGTTGGAGAACATTTTTTTCTCGATGACCACCCGCAGCTTCTCGTAGCTGAGCCAGGTAGGGTTCTTGCCGTTGTTGTTGGCACGGGCGCGCAGCACGAAGTTGACGATTTCGTTGCGGAAATCCTTCGGATTGCTGATGCCGGCCGGTTTTTCGATCTTCTCCAGTTCCTCGTTGAGGGCCACGCGGTTGAGGATCTCGCCGGTTTCCGGGTCGCGGTATTCCTGGTCCTGAATCCAGAAGTCGGCGTACAGCACGTAGCGGTCAAAGATGTTCTGGCCGTACTCGCTGTAGGACTCCAGGTATGCAGTCTGGATTTCCTTGCCGATGAACTCGATGTAGCGCGGCGCCAGGTATTCCTTGAGGAAGCGCAGGTAACGTTCGCGGGTTTCGGCCTGGAATTGCTCCTGTTCGATCTGCTGTTCCAGCACATAGAGCAGATGCACCGGGTTGGCGGCGATCTCGTGCGGGTCGAAGTTAAAGACCTTGGAGAGGATCTTGAACGCGAAACGGGTGGAAAGGCCGTTCATGCCCTCATCCACGCCCGCCGTGTCGCGATATTCCTGGATCGACTTGGCTTTGGGGTCGGTGTCCTTGAGGTTTTCGCCGTCGTACACGCGCATTTTCGAGTAGATGTTCGAGTTTTCCGGCTCCTTGAGGCGCGAGAGCACGGTGAATTGCGCAAGCATCTTCAGGGTGTCAGGCGCGCAATGGGCCTTGGCCAGGGAGCTGTTGAACAGCAGCTTGTCGTAAATCTTGATTTCATCACTGACCCGCAGGCAGTACGGCACCTTGACGATGTAGATCCGGTCGATGAAGGCTTCGTTGTTCTTGTTGTTGCGGAAGGTATGCCATTCCGATTCGTTGGAGTGAGCCAGCAGGATCCCGGTGAACGGAATCGCGCCCAGACCTTCGGTACTGTTGTAGTTGCCTTCCTGGGTGGCGGTAAGCAGTGGGTGCAGCACCTTGATCGGCGCCTTGAACATTTCCACGAACTCCATCAGGCCCTGGTTGGCCCGGCACAGTGCGCCCGAGTAGCTGTAGGCGTCGGCGTCGTTCTGTGGGAACTCCTCGAGTTTGCGGATATCGACCTTGCCCACCAGCGCCGAGATGTCCTGGTTGTTCTCGTCACCTGGCTCGGTCTTGGCCACGCCGATCTGGTTGAGGATCGACGGGTAGAGTTTCACCACGCGGAACTGGCTGATGTCGCCGCCAAACTCCGACAGCCGTTTGGTGGCCCACGGCGACATGATGGTATTGAGGTAGCGGCGTGGGATGCCGAAGTCTTCTTCGAGGATCGCGCCATCTTCCGTGGCGTTGAACAACCCCAAAGGCGACTCGAACACCGGCGAGCCCTTGATGGCGTAGAAGGGCACCTTCTCGATCAGTTGTTTGAGCTTTTCCGCCAGGGACGACTTACCGCCGCCGACCGGGCCGAGCAGGTAGAGGATCTGTTTCTTCTCTTCCAGGCCTTGGGCGGCGTGGCGGAAGTAGGAGACGATCTGGTCGATGCATTCTTCCATGCCGTGGAAGTCTTCAAAGGCCGGGTAGCGCCGGATCACCTTGTTGGAGAATATTCGCGACAGGCGCGAATTGTTCGAGGTGTCTACCAGCTCCGGCTCACCAATCGCCAGCAGCAGGCGTTCGGCGGCAGATGCGTAGGTGCTGCGGTCCTTTTTGCACAGCTCGAGATACTCCTGCAGGGTGAGTTCTTCCTGCTGGGTGGACTCGAAGCGTTGTTGGAAGTGGCTAAAGATACTCATGACGTCGTCACCTCGCTCGATACGTGGAGCCGACGCCGGATCAATCAGTCGATGCTGGCAGCCATTGGCGATCGCCACTGGCTGTTTTCCCCCCAGAACACCCTGAAACGCTACCGATGACCCGCACGCCGGTGTACCGGCTCTCCCCTGATTCGGATGGCCTGCGCTTAAGGATAGTTCGGAATCCGGGAGGTCAAGGCGCGATGCGCAATTAGTTTGGCTGCGCCGTTCGTCAGAAACGGCGCAAGCCCAAGCGTCATGCGGGGTGGCGGGGTGTGAAAAAAATTATTGCGAATTGTCGGAGGCAATTTCTGCAGGATAGGTCGTACGCCACAGCTCGAAGCCACCGTCCAGGCTATAGACGTCGGAGAAGCCCTGGCTGATCAGATAGGCCGCTGCGCTCTGGCTGGAATTGCCGTGGTAGCAGGCCACGATCACCGGTGCATCGAGGTCGGCGGCACGGATGAAGTCTTGGATGTTGTGGTTGTCCAGATGCTGCGCGCCGCTGATGTGGCCTGCTGCATAGGTCGGCTGGTCGCGGATGTCGACCACCACGGCGCCTTGCTCGCGCAGGGCCTGGGCTTGTTCGGGAGGGATACGTTTGAATTCGCTCATGGCGGGCTCCTAGGGCTTGGCGCCCGGCAGTGTTACAGAAGGGGGAGGTTCACACTGGCAGCTCAGGCGCTCGCCGGTGTCGATGTTCATCAGGGTCATGGCGCCGCCCCACACGCAACCGGTGTCGAGGGCGAACACGCCAGGTTCTTCGCATTTGCCTTCCAGGGCCGCCCAGTGACCGAAGATGATCTTCATGTCACGGGTCTTGCGTTCCTTGTGGGCAAACCATGGCTTATAACCGGGCAGCGCAGTGTCGGCGCCTTCCTTGCTCTTGAGGTCCAGCTTGCCTTCGGCGGTGCAGAAGCGCATGCGTGTGAAGTAGTTGGTGATCACGCGCAGGCGGGCCACGCCGGTGAGGTCATTGTCCCACTTGACCGGCTCGTTGCCGTACATGCCGTCGAGGTAGGCGGTGTACAGGTTGTCATCGGCCAGGGCGCTTTCGACTTCGGCGGCGCCCTTGAGGGCTTTCTTCAGCGTCCATTGGGGCGGGATGCCGGCATGCACCAAGGCCATGTTGCGGCCTTCGTCGTAATGCATGAGCTTTTGGCGGCGCAGCCAGTCCAGTAATTCAGTCCTGTCCGGCGCTTCCAGGATCTCGCGCAGGGTGTCGCCTTTTTTCAGGCGTTCGATGTTATTGCCGGCCGCCAGCAGGTGCAGGTCATGGTTGCCCAGCACGCACACCAATGAATCGCGCATCTTATAAAGAAAGCGCAGGGTCTCCAGGGACTCGGGGCCGCGATTGACCAGGTCGCCGACCAGCCACAAGCGGTCGCTCGCCGGGTTGAAGGCTACGCGCTCCAGCAGGCATTTGAGGGGTTCCAGGCAGCCTTGCAGGTCACCGACTGCGTACGTCGTCATCAGTGCAGGGCTCCGGGCACTGCGAGGCGAAACGGCGCGATGATGGCGTCGAACAGTTTTCCGTCGGTGGCTTTCATCTGATACGAGCCCTGCATGGTGCCGACTTTGGAGGTCATCACCGTGCCGCTGCTGTAAGTATGGCTGGCGCCGATGTCGATCAACGGCTGCTGACCAACCACGCCGGCACCACGCACTTCCTCGACCTGGCCGTCGCCATCGGTAATTACCCAGTGGCGCGACAGCAGTTTGGCCGGCACCTGCCCGTTGTTCTTCACCGTGATGGTGTAGGCGAAGGCATAACGGTCGTGTTCAGGTTGCGATTGGTCCGCGAGGAAGCGGGTGACGACGCTGACGTCGATCTGGTAGCGAGGATCGGACATGCAAGAGGCCTTAAGAGCAAAAGCGGAGGACAGCAGATGCGGATCAGTCTAGGCCATGAGCGGGGCACTAGGCCAGACATGTGTCGGGCAGGCGGCAAGCGCTATCGGTATAACGCGGAGCAACTGTGGGGGCGGGCTTACTCGCGAATGCAGTGTGTCAGTCACTGAATGTGTCACTGATGCACCGCCATCGCGGGCAAGCCCGCTCCCACAGTTGTATCGAGTTACAGCTTATTCCACGGTCGGCGCAGGCTGGATCGCAAGCTGATCAGCCAGACGCACAAACGCGGCCAGGTCCAGTTGCTCGGGGCGCAGGCCACCGTCGACACCGGCGGCTTCGATCTCGGCGTTGCTCAGCAGCGCCTTGAGCGTGTTGCGCAGGGTCTTGCGGCGTTGGTTGAACGCTTCGCGTACCACGCGCTCCAGCAACTTGTGGTCCTTGGCCGGATGCGGCAGCACCGCGTGCGGCACCAGGCGCACGATGGCCGAGTCGACCTTCGGCGGCGGGTTGAAGGCGCCAGGGCCGACGTTGAACAGGTGCTCTACGCGGCAATGGTACTGAACCATGATCGACAGACGGCCCCAATCACCACCGCCTGGGCCTGCGGCCAAACGCTCAACCACTTCTTTTTGCAGCATGAAGTGCATGTCGCGGATGATCCCGGCATTGTTCAGCAGGTGAAAAATCAGCGGCGTAGAGATGTTGTACGGCAGGTTGCCGACCACCCGCAGGCTGTTGGGCGCGGCGTTGAGGCTGTTGAAGTCAAACTTCAGCGCATCGCCCTGGTGCAGGTTGAAGTTGGGCATACCGGCGAACTGCTGGTTGAGGATCGGGATCAGGTCCTTGTCCAACTCCACCACGTCCAACTGGCCGCCACTGTTGAGCAGGCCTTGGGTCAATGCGCCCTGGCCCGGGCCGATTTCCAGCAAGCGGTCTTCTGGCTTGGCATGGATGGAACGCAGAATACGGTCGATCACGCCAGCGTCGTGCAGGAAGTTTTGCCCGAAGCGCTTGCGCGCCCGGTGTTGGTAATGCTCAGTCATATACGGGTCTCGGCCATCTGATAGGCGGTTTCCAGGGCCACGTGCAGGCTGCCGGTATCGATCTTGCCGCTGCCCGCCAGGTCCAGGGCAGTGCCATGGTCGACGGAGGTGCGGATGATCGGCAGGCCCAGTGTCACGTTGACTGCGGCGCCGAAGCCTTTGTACTTCAGCACGGGCAGCCCTTGGTCGTGGTACATCGCCAGCACTGCGTCGCAGTGCTCCAGATATTTGGGGGTAAACAGAGTGTCTGCAGGCAATGGGCCGCGCAGGTCCATGCCTTCTTGGCGCAGACGCTCTAATGTCGGTTCAATGATGTCGATTTCTTCATGGCCCAAATGACCGCCTTCACCGGCATGCGGGTTGAGCCCACAAACCAGGATGCGTGGTTGGGCAATGCCGAATTTCTGTTGCAGGTCGGTGTGCAGGATGCGTGTAACGCGCTCCACACGCTCGGCAGTGATGGCGTCGGCGATATCGCGCAACGGCAAGTGCGTGGTCACCAGCGCTACCCGAAGGCCGCGAGTGGCCAGCATCATCACCACTTGTTCGGTATGGGTTAGTTCGGCGAGGAATTCGGTATGGCCGGAAAAGGCAATGCCGGACTCGTTGATCACGCCCTTGTGCACCGGGGCGGTGATCATACCGGCGAAGTCGCCGTCGATGCAGCCTTGGCCTGCGCGTGTCAGGGTTTCCAGCACAAACGCGGCATTGGCCTTGTTCAGTCGCCCGGCAACCACCTTGGCTGCCAGCGGGGTGTCCCACACATACAGGCTACCGGCCGGGGCGGGCAGGTCGGGCCAGTTGCCCGGCGCCACGTCCAGCAAGGTGACAGCCACACCCAGCTGCGCGGCCCGCTCAAGGAGCAGGTCGCGACTGGTAATGGCAATCAGGGGGTGTGGCTGAGGGTGCGAGGCGAGCAGCAGGCACAGGTCTGGACCAATGCCGGCCGGCTCGCCGGGTGTTACCGCGAAACGCTGGGGTTTCACTGTGCTGCCTGGTCGGTGCCTGTTTGCTCGGCGCCTGGCAGCTTGTTCTCTACGTAGGCTTCGTCACGGATCTGACGCAACCAGGTTTGCAGCTCTTCGTCGTACTTGCGGTTACGCAGCACGGTCAGGGCTTGTTGCTCGCGGGCCTGGGTGGTGTTGTCGGTGGCGCGGCGGCCAAGGACTTCCAGGACGTGCCAGCCATATTGGGTCTTGAACGGCTTGGACAGAACGCCTTGCGGGGTCTTGGCCATGACGTCCTGGAACTCCGGCACCAGCGCTTTCGGGTCGATCCAGTTCAGGTCGCCACCGTTGAGGGCGGAACCCGGGTCTTCCGAGAAGCTCTTGGCCAGGGTGGCGAAGTCTTCACCGCCTTCGATGCGGTCATAGATCTTCTGGGCCAGCTCCTTGGTTTGCGCCTCGGTGCGGATTTCGCTTGGTTTGACCAGGATATGACGAACATGCACTTCGTCTTTCAGCGAGGTCTCGCCGCCGCGTTTGCCGAGCAACTTGAGGATGATGAAACCGCCTGGCGTACGCGCTGGCTGGGTGATTTCACCGACGCTCATGGCGCTCAGCTCACGGTCGAACGGAGGTGGCAATTGCGCGGCTTTACGCCAGCCCATGTCACCGCCGTCCAGGGCGTTGTCGCTGCCGGACATGGCGATGGCCGTCTGGGCAAAGTCAGCACCGGCTTTCAGGCGATCATAGATAGCCTGGGTTTTCGCCGCAGCGGCATTGAGCTGCTCGGAGCTGGCGCTGTCTGGGGTTGGAACCAGGATATTGGCCAGGTGCAGTTCTTCGGAGAGCTGCATCTTGCCGAGGTCCGAGGCCAGGAAGTTCTTCACTTCCTGCTCAGACACCTGAACGCGCTCCGCTACACGGCGCTGACGCACACGGCTGATGATCATTTCACGCTTGATCTGGTCACGGGCGTCTTCATAAGACAAACCATCGTGGGCCAGGGCAGCCTTGAACTGGTCAATGCTCATGTTATTGCGCTGAGCGATGGTGCCGACGGCCTGGTTCAGTTCTTCGTCCGAAATACGGATGCCGGAGCGCTCGCCGATCTGCAGTTGCAGGTTTTCGACGATCAGGCGCTCAAGTACCTGTGGGTCCAGCACGCTGGTAGGCGGTACGCCGCCGCCACGCTTGGCGATGGTTTGCTGAACTTCCTTGACCCGTTGGTCGAGTTGGCTCTGCATGATCACGTCGTTATCGACGATGGCCACTACCTTGTCCAGCTGTTGAACCGCAGCGTGTGCCGATGCGGCCCCCAGGAACAGCGCGCCCAGCACTAGCGGGCGCAAGCAATCAGAAAGCTTGGTCTTCACGTTCACGATAACCTTCAATGCCTTTGTCGAGGAAGCTCTCTACCTTGGCGCCGGTCAGGCCGCCGAGTCCTTTGAGGACGATCTGGAAGAAGAGCCCGTGGTCACCCTTTTCGTTAAGCGGGGCGATCTGGCTGTATTCGTCGTTGGAAACCCAGTAACGGTTGATGACGCGCAGTTTCCAGCAGCAGTTGTCGTACTCGAAACCACCGAAGGCTTCCAGGGTACGGTTGCGGGCATAGTCATACTGCCAGCGGGTGATCAGGTTCCACTGCGGAATGATCGGCCACATCATCGAGAAGTCGTGTTGCTGGATTTTGTAGTAATCCTTGATGAAGTTAGGTTGGCCTTCGGTACCGTAGTCACCACCAAACTGCCATTTGCCAGTCAGTTGGTTGTAGACCACCTGGTCGTTACGATAGCGATAGCCAACGTTGATGATTTTGTTTGGGTTGTCTTCCGGCTGGTAGTGGAGCATCGCGCTGCCGGAGCGAGGGGTGTGCTCCTCGGTGTCCCAGTTGTAGTCAGCGGTGGCTCGCCAGTCGCGGTTGAAGCGGAACTCGTATTCCAAGGCAACAGGCGACACGTCAGACTGTGCGTCGGCACGGTCGGCAGCCAGGATGCCCGGCAACTGAACTTCACGATCCTTGAAGTACACCGCCTGGCCGATGGACGCGCGCTGACGTTCGAAGCCATTCTCCTCGATCCAGCGACTGGTCAAGCCCAGGGACAGTTTGTTCTCGTCGCCGATCCTGTCGGTGCCGCTGAAGCGGTTGTCGCGGAATAGAGAGGCATAGCTGAACGAGTATTCGCTGGTGTCGAATACCGGAATATCGCTCTGGTCCTTATTCGGGACATAAAGGTAATAGGCGCGCGGTTCCAGGGTTTGGCGATAGTCTTTGCCGAACCAGTTGGTATTGCGGTCGAAGTACAGGCCGCTGTCGATGCTGGCGATTGGAATCGCGCGGTCCTGGGAACTTTTGAAATTGCCACCGGCGTATTGAGTGCCCGCTGCTGCCGCTGCCGCCTGTTGCGCGACGATGTCGTTCTTGCCCTTGGCATCAAGATCAAGATCGTACTTGGTGTATACGTACTTGAGCTTCGGTGTAATGAAGCCGTAGGTCCAGTTCATCGGGTATTCGACGGCCGGAGCGACGTTCAGGCGAGTGCCGTTGGCGCGGGTTAAGCCGGTTACGTATTCGTCAAGGCGTTTCTCACCTAAAGTGCCGTCTGCATTAATTGGGCCGCCATTCTCATCAAGAACGTTGCCGCTCCGGAGATCCCGGTCAAACCGAACAGCCTCAGTCTCATAAGTAAAGTTCACACCGCCTGGATGGAACGGCAGCGTGCCGTTGAAGGTGATCTGCGGCAGCCGGTTATACGGGGTGATTTGTGAAATCGTTGCCAACTGGTAGGCCTGCAGGTTCAGGCGAGCCTGATAGCTGTCACCGCGATAGGTTACGGAGCCTTGCTGGTTAACGTAGTCCTGAGTCTGGATACCTTCCTGATAGGATTTCAGGTCTTGGTAGTAGAACGGATCGCTGATCTTGGTGTAGTCAACCTGGGTCGACAGGCGTGAGTCCAGCCCGCCCTTATGCTGCCAATTGAGCATATACCGAGTTTTTTCGTAATCGGTCTGCTTTTTCCGCTCGTCGCTGTCGTCATTCAAGTACGCGCCACCGAACTGGCCCTCGCTGGATTTGGTGAGGTAGCGGAATTCGCCTTCCATCAACAAACCGCGCTTGGTCATGTATTGCGGGTACAACGTGGCGTCGTAGTTTGGCGCCAGGTTGAAGTAGTACGGCGTAACCAGTGTGAAGCCGGTTTCGCTGCCGGTGCTGAAGCTTGGCGGCAGGAAGCCGGATTGACGACGGTCGTCGATCGGGAAGTAGATGTACGGGGTGTAGAGGATCGGGATGTTCTTGATCCGCAACGTCGCGTTGGTGGCCGTACCGAAACCGGTGGCCGGGTTCAACGTGATGTTGTTGCCCTTGAGCTGCCAGGCGTTGCTGTCCGGCTCGCAGGTGGTGTACGTACCGTCCTTGAGACGGATGATCGCGTTTTCGGCACGCTTGGCGTACAGGGCGTTACCGCGAATGCGCGACTTGTGCAGCACGTATTCGGCATTGTCGATCTGGGCCGCGCCGGTATCGAGCTGGACCTCGGCGTGGTCGCCGACGATCAGGGCGCCGTTGTCGCGCAGACGCACATCGCCGTTCAGCTCGCCACGGTTCTCGGCCTGGTACAGGCTGGCTTCCTGAGCCTCCATCTGCATGCTGCCCTGGCGCATGACGACGTCACCGGCCAGGGTCGCAACCTGCTGTTCCTGCTCGTAACGAGACACCTTGGCACCGATGAAGGTCGGCGAATCGCTTTTGTCCGTCTTGTCGTTCATGCCAGGACGGGTCGGCTCGATGTACGCGCCGGAGCAATACGGGCCGGTCTCAGCCAGTTGGGCTGCGGTCAGCTTGTCGCGAGGCACCCAGTCCAGGTGGCTGTAGTCGGCACTGCGCGAACGCAGGCCACGGCCCTTGGACTCGGTGACCAGGGTGGTCTTGGGCTCGGCCGCAGCGGTGCCGCCAGCATCGGCTTGCGCCGTGCTGCCAGCGGCGCTGACGGCTGCACCGTCGTGCACCGGGCGCGGTGGTAACGGGGCTGCGGCGGTTTTTGGCGCGCAATCCCAGGCACCCGAAGCAGAGACTGAGCAGTCATACTGTTCCGCGGCGACCACGAATGAGGTGGCGAAAGGTTGCATGGCCAGCAGACTGCCGGTTACCAGCAACGGAAATTTTCTACGAAACGCGGGGGATTTCAATGCCATCTTATTAGTCCGGGCTTCCTGCGTGCCATCTGCCCGCGGTTTGGGCCGCACGCCTCTCGATGGTCTGAAAAAGATGCGTGATAATAAAGCATGACCCGCTTGACGGCTAGCGCCGTCGGAGACCCTTGTAATGCCCGAGCAAGATCTACGTTTACAACAGCTGAAAGTTTGGCTGGATGAGCAGTTGCCGATCCTTTTCAACGCTCAGGACTGGGGTGTCGTACCTCCGGCCACATTGACCGCGGCCAGCAGCGACGCGAGTTTCAGGCGTTATTTCCGGTGGGAGGGCGGCGGTCGCACGTTCGTCGTCATGGACGCTCCACCGCCCCAGGAAAACTGCAAACCTTTCGTCGATATCGCTGATTTACTCGCGAAATCGGGAATAAATGTGCCAAAAATTTATGCAGAAGATTTGCCGCGCGGCTTTCTTTTGCTCAATGACCTGGGCAGAAAAACCTATCTGGACGTGATTGACGCGCAAAACGCCGATCAATTGTTTGCCGATGCCATCGACGCGTTGCTGGCTTTTCAGCAATTGCCGATGGACGCGCCGCTGCCCAGCTATGACGTGGCCTTGTTGCGCCGTGAGCTGGAATTGTTTCCGGAGTGGTACGTGCGCCGGCATTTGGGTATCGAATTCGACACCCGGCAGCAGGCCTTATGGCAACGAGTCAGCGATCACCTGATCGACAGCGCCCTGGCCCAGCCCAAAGTGCTGGTGCATCGCGACTATATGCCGCGCAACCTGATGATCAGCGCGCCGAACCCCGGCGTGCTGGACTTCCAGGACGCGGTCTACGGCCCGGTCACCTATGACATCACTTGCCTGTTCAAGGATGCGTTTCTCAGCTGGCCCAAGGCGCGTGTGCAGGCGTGGCAACGCGGCTACTGGGAGCGTGCCACCGCGTTGGGCATCCCGGTGCAGGCGGATTTCAACGAGTTCCTGCGGGCCAGTGACCTGATGGGCGTGCAGCGTCACCTCAAGGTCATCGGCATTTTTGCACGCATCTGCCATCGCGATGGCAAGCCACGCTACCTGGCCGATGTGCCGCGTTTCTTTGCTTATATAGAAGCGGTACTGGCCGACCGGCCGGAGCTGGACGAGTTGGGCGAGCTGCTCGCCAGCCTGCGTGAACCAACCGAGGCGGGCGTATGAAGGCGATGATCCTGGCAGCAGGCAAAGGTGAGCGGATGCGCCCGCTCACGTTGCACACGCCCAAACCACTGGTGCAGGCGGGCGGCAAGCGTTTGATCGAGTATCACCTTGAAGCGCTGGCCAAGGCCGGCTTCACCGATATCGTGATCAACCATGCCTGGCTCGGCCAGCAGATTGAAAGCTATCTGGGTGATGGTGCGCAGTTTGGCTTGCGCATTCAGTACTCGCCCGAGGGCGAGCCGCTGGAAACCGGTGGCGGAATTTTCCAGGCGCTGCCGTTGTTGGGCGAGGAGCCTTTTCTGGTGGTCAATGGTGATATCTGGACCGACTACGACTTCAATCTCCTCAAGCAACCGCTCAAGGGCCTGGCTCACCTGGTGATGGTCGATAACCCGGCGCATCACCCTTCTGGCGGCGATTTCTACCTGGACGAAGGTCTGCTTCATGATGCCGCGCCCGGTGCCGATAACCTGACCTTCAGTGGCATTTCAGTTCTCGACCCGAAGTTGTTCGCGGGTTGCAGCGCCGGTGCCTTCAAACTGGCGCCGCTGTTGCGGGAGGCCATGGCCAAAGGTCTGGTAACGGGAGAGCACATGACAGGACGCTGGATTGATGTCGGCACGCTGGAGCGTCTGGCGCAGGTTGAAACCCTGCTGACTGCGGGGCAATAAGATGTTGTGGCCAGGGACACTGATCGGTGCCGGGGCTGGCTTTGCCATTGCCAGTATTCCGGGGGCCTTGTTGGGCGCATTGCTGGGGCAGGCACTGGATCGCCGCCTGCAGTTGCACAGCTGGGCGCAATTGCGCGAGCGCCTGGGCGGGCGCCCGGCGTTGCGCAACGACGAATTGCTGTTTGTTTTGTTGGGGCGCCTGGCCAAGAGTAATGGCCGGGTGGTGGAGGGGCATATTCAGCAGGCGCGCCAGGAGATGCGCTCGCTGGACATGAGCGAGCCGGCCCAGCGTCGGGCGATTACCGCGTTCAATCGTGGCAAGTCGGGATCCGACCGAGTGCGCAATTACCTGCGCGTACTCAAAGCCCAACCCCATGCGGCAGAAGGTGTATTGCGTGCATGCTGGCGCATGGCCTGGGCGGACGGCAGGGCCGATGACGCCGAGCGCGACCTGATTGACCTATGGGGCAAGTGGCTGGGGTGGACGCCGCAACAGCTGCAGGCGCTGGCGTCTGATTACGCCCCCGAACGCAAGCCATTAGCCAGTCGTGGCGGGGCGTATCAGGAGGCGTTGCGGATTCTGGGGGTGACGTCCACCAGCGAACCGGCGGCGATCAAACGTGCCTATCGCCGCCTGCTCAGCCGCCATCACCCGGACAAGATCGCCGGCAGTGGCGCGAGCCTGGCGCAAGTGCGTGAGGCCACCGAGCGCACCCGCGAGCTGCACAATGCTTATGCGTTGATTCGCGAACGGCGGGATTTCAGGTAGCCACCACCATTTGGAAGTGACAACCCAATCAGTGTGGGAGCTGGCTTGCCAGGCTGGATTAGTTGGAGGTCGGCTCCGGGCTCAACCACCCGCGAACCCGCCGATACAGCTGCTCTTGCTCAGCCGCACTGTTGCCCGGCAAGGTCTTGAGTGACACCTGTTTATAGCTGTCATTCTTCGCCCGCTTGGCGGCCTGCATGCGTTCCAGGGCGTTTTTGCGCTCTTGAGCGCCGTCCTGGTAATACACATCCGCCGTCGGCACCTTCAGCGCCGGTGCCAGTTTTTGCAGGTCCGGCTGCCTGGCCGCTGGCGTCTTGCCATCCACCATCACCAACTTCTGCACTTGGGACGGCTGTTTCTCGCTCAGGTAGCGCGCAGCCCACCAGGCGCCGGTGCCGTGGCCGAGCAGTACCACACTGCGGGCGCTCTGGGTTTGGGCAAAGGCAACGGCGGCGTCAATGCGATCAAAGATGCGCTTGGCGTCGGTCTTGTCTTGTTCATCAGCACCAGGCACCACCGCCGGGTCAGTGCCTTCGGCTTCGGCGCTGGCGGCTTGTTCGATCGGTTTGGCGGCCGTGCTGCCGTCTTTGCTGCTGGTGTCGACGGCGGCTTTAGGTGGCTCCATGACCCGTGGCGGCAAGGTGTCGAGGTTCACATCCGGCAGCGACAAACTGAGGGTGCCCCAATTGGCATCGGGCAGCTTGCGCCGTAAGGGCGCGATTGCTTGCGGCCAGTCAGCACTTTCCCCTGCGCCCGGTACGATAATCACCACCCCTTCGGGCTCGGCGCTGTTGGCAGGTTTCCACAGCGCCAGAAATGAGTCGGTGCCGGCCTGCAACTGTTGTTGTTCCTGGCGTGGAAGTTGTCGCTCAAGGGCGTTGGCTTCTTCCTGGCTGCGCTCGGGCAGGGCTTGGCGTTCAGCCGGTTTTTCGGCGGTGGGCGCAGGCGCGTCGGCGGCTTGAACAGAAAAGGCGCTGGTAAATAGCAGCGATAGGCACAATGCTGGCAGTGCCGAACGGTGGGTAAAGGGCATCGTTAATTCCCGGCCAGAAGTGATTCCAGCAGCCTAATGGGTTGGTCAGTGTTTGTCAGTGATGTGAGACGTGGATCATGGGTTTTCGCTGTCTGCTGGTTATCGGCTGTGTGTGCTTTGCCTTGATGGCGAATGCCGCGCCTGCGCCTATCGCGCCGCAGGCGCAGCTCAATGCTCAGCAGCGTGAATGGCTGGCGCAGCACCCGCAGTTGCGCGTGGGCCTGGTATTGCAGGCACCGTACGCCCAATACGATCGGCGCCTGCAGCGCTTGTCCGGGGCGAATGTCGAGTTGATGCAATGGCTGGCCAAAGCGCTGAATATCGACCTGACCTGGCGCAATTTCCCCAGCCAGGAGCAATTGGAAGCCGCCGTGCGCGATGGCGAGGTGGATATCGCCCCGGGCCTGCAGCAAACCCCGGCGGGCTTGCGTCTATGGTTATTCAGCGACCCTTATATGCGCGTGCCTCAGCATATCGTCGGTATTCGCGAGGGCGGCGGCGCGGTGGAGCTGGAAAAGCTTGACGAGCTGTCCCGCGTCGCCGTGCGCATGCCCAGCGCTGTCGCCGATTACCTGCGCAGCAATTATCCCAACCTCAACCTGCAAGGCGTCCCTTTGGAGCGTCAGGCCTTGCAGTTGTTGGTGAGCCAGCAGGCGCGTTATGCCGTGGTGGATGAGGCGCAATTGAGCCGATTGTCCGGCGAGGCGGAGTTTGCCGGGCTGGCGGTGGTCGGCGATATCGGCCTGCCGCAATTGCTGCGTGTGGCCACGCGCCGTGAGTGGCCGGAGCTGGCGAGCATCATGCAAAGTGCCTTGCGCGCGATACCCGCCCGCGACCTCGACCAATTGCACAGCCGCTGGCTGCAACCCAAATACCCACGGCTGACGGAATCGCCGGGCCTGTGGCAAAACCTCAGCCTGCTCTTGGCGATGTTCCTGCTCGCCAGCCTCGCCGTGGTGGTTTGGCAGCGCCGTCACCAGCGAGTGCTGGAACACAGCTTACTGGCCGCCCGAGAAGAAAGCGCCGCGCGTGCGGCCGGTGCCGAAGCGTTGCGGCTGACGCAGTTCTCCATCGATCAAAGTACGGTCGGCATTCTTTGGGTCAATTGGGACAGCCACGTGCGTTACGCCAACCGCGCCGCCGAAACCATGCTGGGCTACGCCGCGGGCGCGCTGATCGAGCGACCGCTGATCGATTTTGACCCGACCTTGAACATGGACCGCTGGCTCGACGTATGGAAGCGTGCGCGTGCCAGCGAAGAAGGCCCGCAGACCTTCGCCGCCGATTGCGTGCGCGCTGACGGCAGCATCCTGCCGGCGGATGTGTCGTTGAGCTTCCTGCGCTTTGCCGAGGGCGAGTACCTGGTGGTTTATCTCAACGACGTCACCGAGCGCCGTCGTTACGTGGCCGCCTTGCAGCAAAGCGAAACACAGCTGCGCGAGCTCTCTGCCCACCTTGAAACCGTGCGCGAAGAGGAAAAGGCGCGTATCGCCCGTGAAGTGCATGACGAGTTGGGTCAGATGCTCACGGTGCTCAAGCTGGAGACCTCGATGTGTGAGCTGGCCTATGCGCAATTGGACCCGGGCTTGACCGAGCGCCTGAACAGCATGAAACGCCTGATCGCCCAGCTGTTCCAGCTTGTCCGGGATGTGGCGACCGCGCTACGCCCGCCGATTCTCGACGCTGGCATCGCCTCGGCGATTGAATGGCAAGCCCGCCGCTTCGAAGCGCGCACGCACATTCCCTGTCTGGTACAAGTCCCGGATAACCTGCCGGCCCTCAGCGATGCCAAGGCAATTGGCCTGTTCCGCATCCTGCAGGAGGCGCTGACCAATGTGATGCGTCATGCCCAGGCGCATACTGTCGAACTGACCCTGACAGTGGAAAGCGCCGACTTGCGGCTGACCATCAGCGATGACGGCGTCGGTTTCGTCGAGAACCCCGGCCGCCCGGTATCCTTTGGCGTAGTCGGCATGCGTGAGCGGGTGCTGATGATGGGCGGGCAATTGAGCCTGCACAGCGAACTGGGGGAGGGCACCACCTTGAGTGTCACGGTGCCGTTGGATGCATAACGATAGGAGCAAGCCCCTGTGATTCGCGTATTGGTAGCCGAAGACCACACCATTGTTCGTGAAGGCATCAAGCAATTGATTGGCCTGGCCAAAGACCTGCTGGTGGTCGGCGAGGCCAGCAATGGCGAGCAGTTGCTGGAGACCTTGCGCCATATCGCCTGTGAGGTGGTGTTGCTGGATATCTCGATGCCGGGCGTGAATGGCCTGGAAGCGATTGCGCGCATCCGTGCATTGAGTAACCCGCCCGCGATTCTGGTGCTGTCGATGCACGATGAAGCGCAAATGGCTGCCCGCGCCCTGAAAGTCGGGGCGGCGGGGTATGCCACCAAGGACAGTGACCCGGCGCTGTTGCTGACGGCGATTCGCAAGGTGGCGGCGGGCGGGCGTTACATCGACCCGGACCTGGCGGACCGCATGGTCTTTGAGGTCGGCCTCACCGATACGCGGCCGTTGCACTCGTTACTGTCGGAGCGCGAGTTCTCAGTGTTCGAGCGCCTGGCCCAGGGCGCCAACGTCAATGACATCGCCCAGCAACTGGCGCTGAGCAGCAAGACCATCAGCACCCACAAGGCGCGGTTGATGCAAAAGCTCCATATCACCTCCCTGGCCGAACTGGTGAAGTACGCCATGGAACACAAACTCTTGTAACCCCCTCGATCGTTCCCACGCTTCGCGTGGTAACGCCTCTTGTGACGCTCTGCGTCACGCTTTAGGACGCAGAGCGTCCTGGGCTGCATTCCCACGCGGAGCGAGGGAACGATCAAGCCGGGCTCCTCCAGGTGCGCGTATCTGTTTACGACATAGGCTTTGCCGGCAGACGCTGACGATTGCCGCCGCACTGTTCTCTGCCCGCCATCCGTGTAGGGCAATCCCTACCCCCAACCTTCCATCCTGCTGATGTGATTCTCTCCTCGCCCCCGATTTCCGGGGGCTCGCGCCTGGACTACGCTTTGTGCCACAGCAGTCCAAAACAAAAGGTGCGGGTATGAGCGAGGTGGATTCAAATGATGTGCTGGTCAGCTTTCGTGGCGTGCAGAAGAGCTACGACGGCGAGAACCTGATCGTCAAAGACCTCAACCTGGAGATTCGCAAGGGCGAGTTCCTCACCCTGCTCGGGCCGTCCGGTTCGGGCAAGACCACCAGCCTGATGATGCTCGCCGGTTTCGAGACGCCGACCGCCGGGGAAATTTTGCTCGCCGGGCGCGCTATCAACAACGTGCCGCCGCACAAGCGCGACATCGGCATGGTGTTCCAGAACTACGCGCTGTTCCCGCACATGACGGTGGCAGAGAACCTGGCCTTCCCCTTGTCGGTGCGCGGCTTGAGCAAGACCGATATCAGCGAGCGGGTCAAACGCGTGCTGAGCATGGTCCAGCTGGATGCCTTCGCCCAGCGTTACCCGGCGCAACTCTCCGGCGGTCAGCAACAGCGCGTGGCCTTGGCCCGCGCGCTGGTGTTCGAACCGCAGCTGGTGTTGATGGACGAACCCCTCGGCGCCCTCGATAAACAACTGCGCGAACACATGCAGATGGAGATCAAGCACCTGCACCAGCGCCTCGGCGTGACCGTGGTGTACGTGACCCACGACCAGGGCGAAGCCTTGACCATGTCCGACCGCGTGGCGGTGTTCCACCAGGGCGAGATCCAGCAGATCGCCGCGCCGCGCACGTTGTACGAAGAGCCAAAAAACACGTTCGTCGCCAACTTCATCGGTGAGAACAACCGACTCAATGGCCGCTTGCACAGCCACACCGGCGAACGCTGTGTGGTGGAGTTGGCGCGCGGTGAAAAGGTTGAGGCGCTGGCAGTGAATGTCGGCCAGCTCGGCGGCCCGGTGACCCTGTCAGTACGCCCGGAGCGCGTCAGCCTCAATGGCTCCAGTGAATCCTGCGTCAACCGCTTCTCTGGGCGGGTGGCGGAATTTATCTACCTGGGCGACCACGTGCGTGTGCGCCTGGAAGTCTGCGGCAAGGCCGATTTTTTTGTGAAACAACCGATCGCTGAGCTGGACACAGCGCTTGCGGTCGGCGACGTGGTACCGATTGGCTGGCAAGTCGAGCACGTTCGCGCACTCGACCCACTTCTAGAGGCGAATTAATCGCCCCATGGCTTCACCAACCCTGCACGTGGAGAGAACAACAATGTTGAGATCCCTTAAATATTCCGCCCTGGCCATTGGCTTGATGGGCGCGACACAGGCCATGGCAGGCCCGGACCTGACGGTCGTATCCTTCGGTGGTGCGAACAAGGCGGCTCAGGTCAAAGCCTTTTACGCACCGTGGGAAAGCGCGGGCAATGGCAAGATCGTCGCCGGTGAGTACAACGGTGAAATGGCCAAGGTCAAAGCCATGGTCGATACCAAGAGCGTGTCGTGGGACTTGGTGGAAGTGGAGTCGCCGGAACTGTCCCGTGGCTGTGACGAAGACATGTTCGAACCGCTCGACCCGAAACTGTTCGGCAATAGCGCCGATTACGTGAAAGGCGCGATTCAGCCCTGCGGCGTGGGCTTCTTTGTGTGGTCCACCGTGCTGGCGTACAACGCCGACAAGCTTGCCACTGCACCGACCAGTTGGGCGGATTTCTGGGATACCAAGAAATTCCCAGGCAAGCGCGGCCTGCGCAAAGGCGCCAAGTACACCCTGGAATTCGCCTTGATGGCGGACGGCGTGGCCCCCAAAGACGTGTACAAAGTACTGGCTGGCAAAGACGGTCAGGATCGCGCGTTCAAGAAACTCGACGAACTCAAACCGTCGATCCAGTGGTGGGAAGCCGGCGCACAACCGCCGCAGTACCTGGCCTCGGGTGATGTGGTCATGAGCTCGGCCTACAACGGCCGCATCGCTGCCGTGCAAAAAGAAAGCAACCTGAAAGTGGTGTGGAACGGCGGCATCTACGACTTTGACGCCTGGGCCATCCCTAAAGGCCTGGCCAAGGACCGTGCCGAAGCGGCGAAGAAATTCATCGCCTTCTCGGTGCAGCCGCAACAGCAGAAGACCTACTCGGAAAACATCGCCTACGGCCCGGCCAATACCCAGGCTGTACCGTTGCTGGCCAAGGATGTGCTGAAAGACATGCCGACCACCCCGGAAAACATCGCCAACCAGGTGCAGATCGATGTGAGCTTCTGGGCGGATAACGGCGAGCAGCTCGAGCAGCGCTTCAATTCCTGGGCGGCCAAGTAACACCGCATATTCCTCTGTGAAAGCAGGCTGGTGTGGGAGCTGGCTTGCCTGCGATGGGATCGACTCGGTCTTTGAGTGACACCGAGGCGATGCCATCGCAGGCAAGCCAGCTCCCACAAAAAAGCACCGCTCACAGGGAACTCTTAGAAGATTTCCGGAGTTTGCCATGGTTATCGCCATTCCCAGCCCCACCCTCAAGCAGCGCCTGGCGCGTGCCGAGCGGCTCAACCGCTGGAAGGCCCAGGCCTTGATTGCGCCGCTGGTGCTGTTTTTGCTGCTGGTGTTCCTGGTGCCGATTGTTGCGCTGCTTTACAAAAGCGTCGGCAACCCGGAAGTGGTGGGCGGTTTGCCGCGTACCGTGGTGGCGGTCAAGACCTGGGACGGTCGCGGCCTGCCGGGTGAGCCGGTATATCAGGCGCTCAGCGAAGACCTGGGTGAAGCGCGTAAAAACCAGACGCTGGGCGACTTGTCCAAACGCTTGAACATGGAACTGGCCGGCTACCGCAGCCTGTTGACCAAAACCGCGCGGGCGCTGCCGTTTACCGAAGCGCCCGCCTCTTATAAGGAAGCGTTGGAAAACCTCGACGAACGCTGGGGCGACCCGGCGTACTGGCAGGCGATCCGGCGTAATACCAGCAGCCTCACGCCGTACTACCTGCTGGCGGCTGTCGATCACCGTATCAATGACCTTGGCGAAGTGGCCCCGGCCACGCCTGACCAGGCCATCTACCTGGACATCTTCGCCCGCACGTTCTGGATGGGCTTGGTGATTACCTTCATCTGCCTGCTGCTGGCCTACCCGTTGGCCTATTTGCTGGCCAACCTGCCGGCACGCAAAAGTAACCTGCTGATGATTCTGGTATTGCTGCCGTTCTGGACCTCAATCCTGGTAAGGGTGGCGGCGTGGATTGTATTGCTGCAGTCCGGTGGGCTGATCAACAGCGCATTGATGGGCATGGGGCTGATCGATAAACCCATGGAGCTGGTGTTTAACCGCACCGGGGTTTACATCTCGATGGTGCACATCCTGTTGCCCTTCATGATTTTGCCGATTTACAGCGTGATGAAAGGCATCTCGCCCACGTATATGCGTGCAGCGATTTCCCTGGGTTGCCACCCGTTTGCCAGTTTCTGGCGTGTGTACTTCCCGCAGACTTATGCCGGTGTCGGCGCCGGTTGCCTGCTGGTGTTTATCCTGGCGATTGGTTACTACATCACCCCGGCGCTGCTCGGCAGCCCGAACGACCAGATGGTCAGCTATTTCGTCGCGTTCTACACCAACACCAGCATCAATTGGGGTATGGCCACGGCGCTGGGCGGCTTGCTGCTGCTGGCGACCGTCGTGCTGTACCTGATCTACAACCGTCTGGTCGGCGCCAGTCGCCTGCGCCTGAGCTGAGGAGGAGAGTTGGCGATGCTGAGCCCTTATATGTCACCCGTGGAGCGGGTGTGGTTCTACAGCTTGCGGATCCTGTGTGGCTTGATCCTGCTGTTCCTGATCTTGCCGGTGCTGGTGATTATCCCGCTGTCGTTCAACAGCGGCAGTTTCCTGGTGTACCCGCTGCAAGGCTTCTCGTTGCACTGGTATCAGGACTTCTTCGCCTCCGCCGAGTGGATGCGTGCATTGAAGAACAGCATCATTGTGGCCCCGGCGGCCACGGTGCTGGCGATGGTGTTCGGTACGCTGGCGGCGATTGGCCTGACGCGCGGCAACTTCCCCGGCAAGGCGTTGGTCATGGCCTTGGTGATTTCGCCGATGGTGGTGCCTGTGGTGATCATTGGCGTGGCCAGCTATCTGTTCTTTGCGCCACTGGGGCTGGGCAACAGCTTCCTCTCGCTGATCGTGGTACATGCCGTGCTGGGTGTGCCGTTTGTGATCATCACCGTGTCGGCGACGTTGCAGGGCTTCAACCACAACCTGGTGCGGGCAGCGGCCAGCCTGGGCGCCTCGCCGCTGACCGCGTTTCGCCGTGTGACCTTGCCGTTGATCGCGCCTGGGGTGATTTCCGGGGCATTGTTTGCCTTCTCGACGTCCTTTGATGAAGTGGTAGTGACGCTGTTTCTCGCCGGCCCCGAGCAAGCGACTTTGCCGCGCCAGATGTTCAGCGGCATCCGCGAAAATTTAAGCCCGACAATCGCTGCAGCGGCAACCTTGCTGATTGCGTTCTCGGTGCTGCTGTTGCTGACCCTTGAGTGGCTGCGAGGCCGCAGCGAGAAACTGCGCACCGCGCAAGTCTAAAGGCCGAAACCGGATCAAATGTGGGAGCTGGCTTGCCTGCGATAGCATCAACTCGGTATGTCAGGAAAACCGAGGCGGTCGCATCGCAGGCAAGCCAGCTCCCACACCGACCGAGCCATTCAGTGCGTGAATGCTGGGCAACCTGAAATACCCGGCTATTCTTGTGCCAGCCCATCATTAATAAGAGGCCGCGCACATGAGTACTTCCTCATTCAAGATCGCCCACAAACTGCTGACCGGTGCTGGCGCCATCGAACAACTGGCCGCCGAGCTCACGCGTCTTGATGTGGATAACCCGTTGATCGTTACCGATGCCGCGCTGGTCAAGTCCGGCACCGTGGCGCTGGCGCTCGAGCACCTGGGCGAGCGCACTTATGAGATTTTCGACCGTGTGCTGCCCGACCCGGAAATCGCCATCGTCGAGGACTGCATGCGCGTGTACCGCGAGGGCGGGCATGACGGCCTGATCGGCGTGGGCGGTGGCAGTGCCATCGACATCGCCAAGAGTGTCGCGGCCTATGCCGGTTACCACGGCGCGCTGGCGGACTTGTTCGGCGTCGACCAGGTGCCGCGCAAAGGCCCGCCGCTGATCGCCATCCCGACCACGGCCGGCACCGGTTCGGAGGTGACCAATGTGGCGATTCTCTCCGACAAGGCCGCACAACTGAAAAAAGGCATCGTCAGCGATTACTTATTGCCGGATGTTGCGCTGATCAGCCCGCAAATGACCCTCACGTGCCCGCGCAGTGTCACTGCCGCCAGTGGCGTGGATGCGCTGGTGCATGCCATCGAGTCCTACCTGTCGCTGAATGCCTCGCCGATCACTGACGCGCTGGCCATCGGCGCGATCAAACTGATTGCCAATGCGCTGCCCAAGGCCTACGCCAACCCTGCCAACCTGCAGGCCCGCGATGATATGGCCACCGCCAGCCTGATGGCCGGCATGGCGTTCGGCAATGCTGGCGTCGGTGCAGTGCATGCCTTGGCGTACCCGCTGGGCGGGCGATTCAATATTGCTCACGGCGTGAGCAATGCGCTGTTGCTGCCCTACGTGATGCACTGGAACAAACTGGCCTGCGTGGAGCGCATGCAGGACATTGCCCAAGCCATGGGCGTGAATACCGCCGGGCTCAGCGTCAACGACGCCGCCGATCAGGCGGTCGAGGCGATGACGCGGCTATGTGCCGCCGTGGAAATCCCGGCAGGGCTGCGCAGCTTTGGTGTGCCGGAAGACGCGATCCCCGCCATGGCGACGGAAGCCGCGGGCATTGAGCGCCTGATGCGCAACAACCCGCGCAAGCTCAGCGCAGCGGATATCGAGAAAATCTACCGGGCGGCTTACTGACCATTGAGTTAGGTCACGGTGTGCTGGGTAAAGCATGAGGTATACAATGCGCGCCATCGTGATTTAGCTCAAAAAGGTGCGTCATGCAGCCCTTCGTTATCGCTCCATCGATTCTCTCCGCCGACTTCGCCCGCCTGGGTGAGGAAGTGGACAAGGTATTGGCCGCCGGTGCCGACTTCGTGCACTTCGATGTCATGGACAACCACTATGTGCCCAACCTGACTATCGGCCCGATGGTCTGCGCGGCACTGCGCAAGTACGGCATTACTGCGCCGATCGATGCGCACCTGATGGTCAGCCCGGTGGATCGCATCGTCGGTGACTTCATCGAGGCCGGCGCCACCTACATTACCTTCCATCCGGAAGCCACGCTGCACGTCGACCGCACCCTGCAACTGATCCGTGAAGGCGGTTGCAAGGCCGGCCTGGTGTTCAACCCGGCCACGCCGTTGAGCGTGCTGGAGTACGTGATGGACAAGGTCGACATGGTCTTGCTGATGAGCGTCAACCCAGGCTTCGGCGGGCAGAAGTTCATCCCCGGCACGCTGAACAAGCTGCGCGAAGCCCGTGCGCTGATCGATGCGTCGGGCCGTGATATCCGCCTGGAAATCGACGGTGGGGTCAACGTCAACAATATTCGCGAAATCGCCGCCGCTGGCGCTGACACCTTTGTGGCTGGCTCGGCGATCTTCAACGCCCCCAACTACCAGGAAGTCATCGACAAGATGCGGGCCGAACTGGCGCTGGCGCGTCCATGAGCGGTTTTGAGCAGTTGTTCCCCGGCAAACTGCCACGACTGGTGATGTTCGATCTGGACGGTACATTGATCGATTCGGTGCCAGACCTGGCGGCGGCGGTGGACGAGATGCTGCTCAAGCTGGGGCGAAAGCCAGCGGGCATCGAGGCGGTGCGTGAGTGGGTCGGCAACGGCGCGCAGATGCTGGTGCGTCGGGCCTTGGCCAACCATATTGATGCCGAAGGTGTGGATGAGGTTGAGGCCGAGCACGCCCTGGAACTCTTCAATGTTGCCTATGAAAGTAGCCATGAGCTCACCGTGGTTTACCCCGGCGTGCGCGACACGCTCAAGTGGCTGCACAAGCAAGGCGTGGAGATGGCGCTGATCACCAACAAGCCGGAGCGCTTTGTCGCGCCGTTGTTGGACCAGATGAAAATCGGCCGGTATTTCCGCTGGATCATCGGCGGCGACACCTTGCCGCAGAAAAAGCCTGACCCGGCGGCGCTGTTCTTCGTAATGAAAATGGCCAATATCCCGGCCTCGCAATCGTTGTTTGTCGGCGATTCGCGCAGTGATGTGCTGGCCGCCAAAGCCGCTGGCGTGCAGTGTGTGGCGCTGAGCTACGGCTACAACCATGGCCGGCCGATCGCCGAAGAATCGCCGGCGCTGGTCATTGATGATCTGCGACTGCTAATCCCCGGTTGCTTGGGAGCGGGCGCTGAGATAACGTTGCCCGACATCGAATCAACCCCTTCTGGAAATTCCATCGTGGTGGTCACTCGCAAACTCTGGATGAAAGTCATCAAGGCCCTGGCCCGCTGGCGTTGGCGCGCCTGACTGATCCTGGCCGCGTTGCGGCACGTTTGCACACCTGACCGTTTGACCCTCAAGCCACGAGGCACCTCATGATCCGCGAAGAATTCCTGCGTTTGGCCACTGCCGGCTATAACCGTATCCCCATGGCCTGCGAAACCCTGGCTGACTTCGATACGCCGCTGTCGATCTACCTCAAACTGGCCGACAAGCCCAATTCCTACCTGCTTGAATCGGTGCAGGGCGGCGAGAAGTGGGGCCGTTACTCGATCATCGGCCTGCCGTGCCGCACCGTGCTGCGTGTGCATGACCACCATGTGAGCATCACCCATGATGGCGTCGAGATCGAAAGCCATGACGTGGAAGACCCGCTGGCGTTCGTCGAAACCTTCAAGGCGCGCTACAACGTGCCGACCATTCCCGGTCTGCCGCGTTTCAACGGTGGCCTGGTGGGGTATTTCGGCTACGACTGCGTGCGCTACGTAGAAAAACGCCTGGGCAAATGCCCGAACCCGGACCCGCTGGGCGTGCCGGACATTCTGCTGATGGTCTCCGACGCGGTGGTGGTGTTCGACAACCTCGCCGGCAAGATGCACGCGATTGTCCTCGCCGACCCGTCCCAGGCCGATGCCTTCGAGCAAGGCCAGGCTAGCCTTGAGGCATTGCTGGAGAAACTGCGTCAGCCGATCACCCCACGCCGTGGCCTGGACCTCAGCCGTCCGCCGGCCGCCGACCCGATCTTTCGTTCAAGCTTTACCCAGGATGACTACGAGCGCGCGGTCGACACCATCAAGGAATACATCCTTGCCGGTGACTGCATGCAGGTAGTGCCGTCGCAACGCATGTCCATCGACTTCAAGGCGGCGCCAATTGATCTGTACCGCGCGCTGCGGTGCTTCAACCCGACGCCGTACATGTACTTCTTCAACTTCGGCGACTTCCACGTGGTGGGCAGTTCGCCGGAAGTGCTGGTGCGGGTCGAAGACAACCTGATCACCGTGCGCCCGATAGCCGGCACACGCCCGCGTGGCGCGACCGAAGAGGCCGACCTGGCGCTGGAAGAAGACCTGCTGAGTGACGACAAGGAAATTGCCGAACACTTGATGCTGATCGACCTGGGCCGCAACGACACCGGGCGGGTTTCGGAAATCGGTTCGGTGAAGCTCACCGAGAAGATGGTCATCGAGCGGTATTCCAACGTGATGCACATTGTGTCCAACGTCACCGGCGAGCTGAAAGCCGGGTTGACCGCGATGGACGCACTGCGGGCGATTCTGCCGGCGGGCACTTTGTCGGGCGCGCCGAAAATTCGCGCGATGGAGATCATCGACGAACTGGAGCCGGTCAAGCGTGGTGTGTATGGCGGCGCCGTGGGATATTTCGCCTGGAACGGCAATATGGACACTGCGATTGCGATCCGCACCGCCGTGATCAAGGACGGCGAGCTGCATGTGCAGGCGGGTGGCGGGATTGTGGCTGACTCGGTGCCGGCCCTGGAATGGGAAGAAACCCTGAACAAACGCCGCGCGATGTTCCGGGCTGTGGCGTTGGCAGAGCAAACGCCGCAAAGCTAAAGTCAGACATTGGACAACCTGTGGGAGCAGGCAAGCCCGCTCCCACAGTTGTTTTGTGGGGCGTTTAAGATCCGCTTAGAAATCCAGACTCACCCCCACACTGACGCCTTGCTGGGTAAAACTGTCATCCTTCCTCACGTTATACGCCGCCCGTAACGCCAGCTCCTGAGTCAGCTTGTGGCTGACCCCCAGACTCAATCGGTCCGAATTGCTGCGCGGCGTGTAGCCGTCCAGCTTGAAGTCGATGCCTGGCACGCTGTTGAGCGACATCTTTACCTTCTGGGTGTCGTTTTCGAACTCATGCTCGTGGGCCACTTCGCCAAACACTTGGGTTTGCGGCGTAATCCGGTAGCTGCCCTGCAGGCCGACGCCCAGGCGTTTGGAATCGCGTTGCTGGTCATCGAAGGTCAGCGCGGTGGAGCGGTTGCCCTTTTCCGAATAACCATCGACTTCGACCCGCGAATAGTCCGCGCTGATGAACGGTGACAAATGCCAATCGCTGCCGGCGCCGGCAATGTCATAGCCCAAGCGGCCGCTCAAGGCCCAGAGCCAGCCGTCGGTGTCGCCTTTTTCGGCGCCTTCGCTGACGCCCAGGGCGAACTTGCGCTTGAGGCTGTCGAAGTCCAGCTTGCCGCCGGTCAGCGCCGCATCGGCCCACCAGTGGTTTTGCTGATATTGCGCGAAGGCGGTGCCCATGTAGCTGTTGAGCTTGTAGTCCGAATCGCGGGCGCCGGCTTCGAGTGTCTGGCGATACAAGCCGGCGGCCACGCCGACGCGCCAGTTTTCGTCGAGGCGATAGCTGCCGCCGACGTTCACGTTGTAGCCACTGCCGTCGCCGCTGGCCGAACTGCGTTGATCATCAAAGTCCAAATGCTGGCCACCACCGGCGACAATCGCGCGCCATTGGCCCACGGCCTGCCAGTTGCCATTGTCGGCTTGCCACTGGTTGCGCAGTTCATCCTGGTGGGCGCGCAAGGTGCCCTGGGCCATCTCTGGCAGCAAAGTCACTTCCCACGGCGCGGCGAGCAGCGAGTAGGCGTAGTCGGCGATCAACTGTTGCCCGGCGATGGTGGGGTGCACCGAGTCGTTATAGATCAGCTTGGTCGGGTCCGGGGTGGCGCCGCCAATGCCATACACCGGGTTGGCGGTGCAGCCGTTGCCGCTGAAGCAGGTGCCTGTGAGGTTTTGCCCGGTGGCCAGGCCAAAGCGCGCAGGGTTGGCGAAGGTTTCATTGAGCAGTAACGGGATGTTCAGCGGGATGACCTGGGCGTCGATCTGCGACAGGCGCTGCACCAGCGCCTGGTTGAAAATGCTGCTCAGGGCCGAGCTGGCGCCTTGCGCGGGCGTGCCGTTGATGGCGGGTGTCAAGCCCAGGTCGGGCAGCATCCACACCATGATGTAGCGCGCGCCGGCCTGTTGCAGGGCTTGGGCGCTGTCGGCCAGGCGCCCGCCGGCGGCCACGGCCTGGCCCGGGCTGAGGACGCGTCCTTGCAGAAAGTCATTGCCGCCACCGGATAGGAAATACAACGCGTTCGGGTCAGCCCGCCCGCCGTTGGCCGGCAGATAACCCTGACGGCTGCGCAGTACGGTGCCACCACCGGCGTTGCCGGGCGGGATCGCCGCATTGGAGACCGAGGTGATGGAGTCCAGGATATTGTCGGTACGGTAGCCGCCGACCGCCCAGTTATTACCATCCGGCAAACCTTGGGCGGCACGTACCGGCGAGGTTGAGGCGTTCAGGTCGTTGGGTGCCACGCCCAGCTTGCCGCCCAAAAGCGTAGATGACACCAGGCCATAATCGCCCTGGAATGTCGGCCCGGTGCGGTTGGTAAAGCGCAAGGTGGCGCCGGCCGAGCCATCGGGGAACTGGCCGGCGTCGGCCAGGCTGTCGCCGAACACGACCATGGTTGAGTAAGGTGAAGGTGCTGCAAACGCCTGCGCGCAGGCCAGTGACAGGAGGCAGCCGGCAAGGGGCGCAAAAAACGGTGGTCTGAGCATGCGAAATTCCATTTAGTTGTTTTTGTGTCGGAAGCGAAACACTAGCAATGTAGTGAGGGTTTTATTCGAAGAAAACAGTTTTTTCTTACAAATACTCGGTGGTGACCCCCGGAATCGCTGCTCCATATTGCACCGCTGGCGAGGCTACGTTACTGTGCCTGAACGTATGAATGAGACCCTCCCCGTGTTGATCATCAGCAAACTCTTGATGCGAGTAGTCAAGGCACACGCCCGTTGGCGTTGGCGCGCCTGACATTTTTCTCTGCCGGCTCGGCCGGACCTGTACCGATTTGCCTTCTTCACCCTTTGTTTGACGCCCCTTGCCGGCTCACCCCGGCAACCGGAACGTGCGTCTGGCAGCGGGACACTCTCTTGGAAGGCGGTCATTCGAAATCAGTGAATTCAAGAGGTTTGAACCCACATGTTGCTGATGATTGATAACTACGATTCCTTTACCTACAACGTTGTGCAGTACCTGGGCGAGCTGGGTGCCGAGGTTAAGGTGGTGCGCAACGACGAACTGACGGTCGCCGAAATCGCCGCCCTGAACCCGGAGCGCATCGTGGTTTCGCCTGGCCCGTGCACGCCGACCGAAGCGGGCATCTCCCTCGAAGCCATCCAGTATTTCGCCGGTAAATTGCCGATCCTGGGCGTGTGCCTGGGTCACCAGTCCATCGGCCAGGCGTTTGGTGGTGACGTGGTGCGTGCGCGCCAAGTGATGCATGGCAAAACCAGCCCGGTGTTCCATAAAGACCTCGGCGTATTCCACGGTCTCAACCTACCGGTGACAGTCACTCGCTACCACTCGCTGGTGGTCAAGCGTGAAACCCTGCCCGAGTGCCTGGAGCTGACCGCCTGGACTCAGTTGGAAGACGGCTCGGTCGACGAGATCATGGGCCTGCGTCACAAGACACTGAATATCGAAGGGGTGCAATTTCACCCCGAATCAATCCTGACCGAGCAGGGCTACGAGCTGTTCGCCAACTTTCTCAAGCAGAGCGGCGGCACGCGCTAAGGACTTTCCATGGATATCAAGACTGCCCTGAGCCGTATCGTCGGCCATCTGGACCTGAGCACCGCTGAAATGAGCGATGTGATGCGCGAGATCATGACTGGCCAATGCACTGACGCGCAGATCGGCGCGTTCATGATGGCGATGCGCATGAAGAGCGAGAGCATCGACGAAATCGTCGGCGCCGTGTCAGTGATGCGTGAGCTGGCCGACAAGGTTGAGCTCAAGACCCTCGACGGCGTGGTCGATGTGGTCGGCACCGGCGGCGACGGTGCGAATATTTTCAACGTGTCGACGGCTTCCTCCTTTGTGGTGGCGGCAGCCGGTTGCACCGTGGCCAAACACGGTAACCGTGCGGTGTCGGGCAAAAGCGGCAGCGCCGACTTGCTGGAGGCGGCTGGTATTTATCTGAACCTGACGCCGGTGCAAGTGGCGCGCTGCATCGACAGCGTGGGCATTGGCTTCATGTTTGCCCAGTCCCACCACGGCGCCATGAAACACGCCGCCGGCCCGCGCAAGGACCTTGGCCTGCGCACCCTGTTCAACATGCTCGGCCCGCTTACGAATCCGGCTGGCGTGAAACATCAGGTGGTCGGTGTGTTCAGCCAGGCGCTGTGCCGGCCGTTGGCCGAAGTGTTGCAGCGTCTGGGCAGCAAGCACGTGCTGGTGGTGCATTCCAAGGATGGCCTGGACGAATTCAGCCTGGCGGCACCGACCTTCGTGGCGGAGCTGAAGAATGACCAGGTCAGCGAATATTGGGTCGAGCCCGAAGACCTCGGCATGAGAAGCCAAAGCTTGCATGGCCTGTCGGTGGAAAGCCCGGCGGCCTCGCTGGAGTTGATCCGTGATGCCTTGGGGCGCCGCAAGACAGAAAACGGCCAGAAAGCCGCAGAAATGATTGTTCTGAATGCTGGCGCGGCACTTTACGCGGCGGACCACGCCTATAGTCTTAAGGAAGGTGTCGCCTTGGCCCACGATGCGTTGCACACCGGTCTGGCTCGCGAAAAGCTCGAAGAACTGGGAGCCTTTACCGCTGTGTTCAAAATGGAGAATGAAGGATGAGTGTCCCGACCGTTCTGGAAAAAATCCTCGCGCGCAAGGCTGAAGAGGTGGCCGAGCGCCGTGCCCGTGTGAGCCTGGCTGAGCTGGAGGGCTTGGCAAAAAGCGCCGACGCGCCGCGTGGTTTTGCCGCTGCGCTGATCAAGCAGGCGAAGGAAAAGCAGCCTGCCGTGATTGCCGAGATCAAAAAAGCTTCGCCCAGCAAAGGCGTGATTCGCGAAGTTTTCATTCCTGAAGACATTGCCAAGAGCTATGAGAAGGGCGGCGCAACCTGCCTGTCCGTGTTGACCGATATCGACTTCTTCCAGGGTTCCGACCTGTTCCTGCAACAGGCCCGCGCCGCGTGCAAGTTGCCGGTGATCCGCAAGGACTTCATGGTTGACCCGTACCAGATCGTCGAAGCCCGCGCCTTGGGCGCCGATTGCGTGCTGCTGATCGTCTCCGCGCTGGACGACGTGAAGATGGCCGAGCTGGCGGCCGTGGCCAAAAGCGTAGGCCTGGACGTACTGGTAGAAGTGCACGATGGCGATGAGCTGGAGCGCGCGCTGAAAACCCTCGACACGCCGTTGGTGGGGGTTAATAACCGTAACCTGCACACCTTTGAAGTCAGCCTGGAAAATACCCTCGACCTGTTGCCGCGTATTCCGCGTGATCGGTTGGTGATTACCGAGAGCGGCATCGTCAACCGCGCCGACGTAGAGCTGATGGAAATCAGCGGTGTGTTTTCGTTCCTGGTGGGTGAGACATTTATGCGCGCCGAGAACCCAGGTGCGGAATTGCAGCGTCTGTTCTTCCCGGAGCGTGGCGTGGCGGTGAGCGGTTCGACCCTCGACTGATTTGAAATACGGTCAAAAATGTGGGAGCTGGCTTGTGTGGGAGCTGGCTTGCCTGCGATAGCATCACCTCGGTGTTTCTGGAAGACCGCGGTGCCTTTATCGCAGGCAAGCCAGCTCCCACATTTGATTTGTGTCTATTTAGAGAAGTAGGTGTCCGATGATCGAGCCGGTGTCGATGACAGTTGAAGCAGGACTTGCCGCCGAGCAAGACTTGCTCGCGGCCGTTTGCGCCGGTGAACAGGCATTCGGGCTACTGTTCTGGCAGCCAAATGACCAGGCTTTGGTGATGCCGCGCCGTTTGAGCCGCTTGCCGGCTTTTGACGCGGCCAGCCAGGTTTCGGCTGCTGCCGGTTGGCCGGTGCTACTGCGCGAGACCGGCGGAGAGCCGGTGCCGCAGTCGGCCGCCACGGTCAATATCGCGCTGGTTTACGCGCCGCCACGCAGCGAAGGTGATCAAGGCCGCATCGAAACCGGTTATCAGCGTTTGTGCCAGCCGATCTGTGATTTGCTGATTGAGTTGGGCGGTGACGCTTCTGTTGGCGAAATCGACGGCGCCTTCTGCGACGGTCGCTATAACGTCAACCTCAACGGCCGCAAGATGGTCGGCACTGCCCAGCGCTGGCGACAAAGTGGCGGCCGCCCAGTAGGTTTGGTGCACGGTGCATTGTTGCTGGATAACGACCGCGATGAGCTGATTGCGGCGGTCAATCGTTTCAATGAGGCCTGCGGCCTCGACCAGCGGGTGCGTGCCGACAGCCATATCGCGTTGCACGAAGCCTTTCCCGCACCGGATGCCATCACCCGACTGGACGTGTTGTACCGTCAGATGCTGGCCGGATTCCTGCCGGCTTAACGCGTACCGAACACCACCATCGTCTTGCCTTTGACGTGTACCAGGTTGCGCTCTTCCAAGTCCTTGAGCACACGACCGACCATTTCCCGTGAACACCCGACAATGCGTCCGATCTCCTGGCGCGTGACTTTGATCTGCATGCCGTCAGGGTGGGTCATGGCGTCGGGCTGTTTGCACAGTTCCAGCAGGCAACGGGCTACGCGGCCGGTGACATCAAAGAACGCCAGGTCACCCACTTTGCGCGTGGTGTCGCGCAAGCGCTGGGCAATCTGACCGCTTAAGGCGTAGAGAATGTCGGGATCATGTTGGGCCAGTTCGCGAAACTTGGCATAGCTGATCTCGGCGACTTCACACTCAACCTTGGCCCTCACCCAGGCACTGCGCTCCTGCTCTTTGCCCGCTTGTTCAAACAGCCCCAGCTCACCGAAGAAATCCCCGGTATTGAGGTACGCGATGATCATCTCGCGGCCGTCTTCATCTTCAATCAGGATGGTGACCGAGCCCTTGATAATGAAGAACAGCGTCTCGGAGCGTTCGCCAGCGCAAATGATGTTGTGCTTGGCCGGGTAACGCCGGCGCTGGCAATGCATCAACAATTTGTCGAGGTTCTTGATCTTGGGTGTGGGAGCAAGAGCAACCATGGTTGTATCCCGAAAAGACTGCACGGTGTGGTTGGAATTATTTTTATCCAGCGGTAATGGCATTGATACACGCTGTACAAAGGATGGCAATGCGCCATTGAATTGGCGCCAGCTTAACAGACACATTCTGCCTCGATTAAGGAATTTAGCGGGCAAACGTTGTCATTGATCGTTTTCATACCGGGCGCTGCGGGTTCAAGACCCTGTGCTAAGCTGGCGACCCTTTTTTAGCAGTGGAGTCTGGGCGATGAAGGCACGCATCCAATGGGCGGGCGAGGCCATGTTCCTCGGTGAGTCGGGCAGTGGCCATGTGGTAGTTATGGACGGCCCGCCGGACGCCGGTGGCCGTAACCTGGGTGTACGCCCGATGGAAATGCTCCTGCTCGGTGTTGGCGGTTGCAGCAATTTCGACGTGGTCAGCATCTTGAAGAAGTCCCGCCAGGCCGTCGAAAGCTGCGAAGCCTTCCTGGAAGCGGAGCGGGCCACTGAAGACCCCAAGGTGTTTACCAAGATCCACATGCATTTCGTGGTCAAGGGCCGGGCGTTGAAGGAAGCTCAGGTCAAGCGTGCCATCGAGCTGTCGGCCGAGAAGTATTGCTCTGCATCGATCATGCTTGGCGCGGCCGGCGTGGCCATCACCCATGATTACGAGATTATCGAGCTGGGTTGATTGCCAGTCGACAATAGAAAAGGGCGCCTGTTGAGGGCGCCCTTTTTTGTGCGGCATTGTTTAAATTCGATAGGTGCTTTTGGTCATGACCTTGGCCAGTACGCTCATGCCAAACCTCACGGGCGCCGGGAAGCGGAAGCCGCCTGCATCCAGTGCGCTTTCTGCGTGGTGTTCTTCATCAATGCGCATCTGTTCAAGAATCGCCCGCGACTTTTCGTCTTCGGCCGGCAGTTGTTCCAGGTGTTCATCCAGGTGTTTGCACACCTGATGCTCGGTCGCAGCCACAAAACCGAGGCTGACCTTGTCGCTGATCAGGCCGGCAGCGGCGCCGATACCGAACGACAAACCATAAAACAGTGGGTTGAGCACGCTGGGATGGCTACCGAGCTGGCGAATGCGCTGCTCGCACCAGGCCAGGTGGTCGATTTCTTCTTCGGCCGCATGTTCCATCGCTGCGCGTACTTGCGGCAGCTTGGCGGTCAGCGCCTGGCCTTGATACAGCGCCTGGGCACAGACTTCACCGGTGTGGTTGATGCGCATCAGGCCGGCGACGTGGCGGGTGTCGGTCTCGCTCATCTGCGCGTCGGGCTGCACGATGGCGGGCGAAGGCCGGTACGGTTGGCCGCTGAAGGGCAGCAGTGTGCGCATGGCCATGTCGGCTTGCAGCAACAGACGGTCAATCGGCGAGTAGTGACGTTGGGTAGTCATGCTGACCTCCGGGAAGAATCTCGGCGGCCAGTTTACCGCAAGAGAAGGCGATGCGTTTGCGCTGTGTCAATTTGCCCCTGTGGCGAGGGAGCTTGCTCCCGCCCGACGGCGTAGCCGTCGCAAACTCCCCGCAACAATCAGCCCGGCGGCCAGTTCATCTGGCGCTGACCCAGCACGTGCATATGGATGTGATAAACAGTCTGCCCGCCATCCTCGTTGCAGTTCATCACCACGCGAAAGCCCTTCTCGCAGCCTTGCTCTACGGCCAGCCGTTGAGCGGTGAACAGAATATGGCCAGCGAGGGCTTTGTCTTCTTCGGTGAGGTCGTTGAGGGTACGGATCGGCTTTTTCGGAATGACCAGAAAATGCACGGGTGCCATTGGGGCAATATCGTGGAAGGCGAGGACTTGGTCATCCTCATAGATGATCTTCGCAGGTATTTCTCTGTTGATGATCTTGGTGAACAGAGTATCCACAGCTGTTTCTCCATTATGAAAGTGCAGAACGAGTGTACCGAGGCCGTCAGCGCGGGCAATAGGCCTTGTTGATGGCGCCGGCAATCTTGCGGGTCAGCCAGCGTGGGCTCAAGCGCGGGCTGAAGGCCAGCCAGCGGTTGCGTCGCCCGGGAATAATGATGGCTTTGTTCTTTTCCAGCGCGCGCACGGTGTAGAGCGCCACTTCTTCCGGGCTCATCAGTTGACCGCTGCGGTCGAGCTTGGCGGTGTCCATGTGTGCAGTACCGAAGAATGGCGTGCGCGTGGGGCCGGGGCACAGCACCGAGACCTTGATACCGCAGGTCTTCAACTCTTCGCGCAAGCCTTCGGAGAAGTGCAGCACATACGCCTTGCTGGCGTAATAGCTGCTCATCCAGGGGCCGGGCTGGAAGGCTGCGACCGAGGCCACGTTGAGAATCTGCCCGCCGCCATGCAGCGCCATGGCGTTGCCAAGGGCGTGGCACATGCGGGTGAGGGCCAGGATGTTGACTTCGATCAGGTCCTGCTCGGTCATCCAGTCCTGGGCGAGGAACGGCCCGCTGGTGCCCATGCCGGCGCAGTTGACCAGCAGGTCGATCTGCCGCTCGCCTTCTTCAAGTTCCAGCAGGAACCCGGACAAACGCAGGGGTTCGCCCAGGTCGCAGGCACGAAACAGCACCTCGACGCCGAAGCGCTGAGTCAATTCAATTGCAATGCTTTCCAACTGATCACGCTGGCGGGCCACCAGAATCAAGCTACGGCCGCGACGGGCCAGTGCTTCGGCCAAAGCCAGGCCGATGCCACTGGAGGCGCCGGTGATCAGAGCGTAACGGGTCATGCCTTTCTCCATCGCAACGCCGCCGAGCCTGTGACAGAGGCATCACAGGCGGCGGGGCGTTTCTTCACTGTTCTGGAGAGTCTACAGGTTCGGCTGCGTCCTCAGCACTTTGCACGCTTTCTTCTTCATCTACGGTGACGCTTTGATCGGTGGCGTCATCGGCGGTGATGGAGCTGCTTTCGTAGCTGCTGTCCATATTGGCTTCGAGTTGGTTCAGGTAGCCGTTCATGCCCAGCGTCACCACAATGGCGAGCATCACCGGAATAAACGCCAGCCACAGGGTCGCCAACACTTTGACTGCCGTGGAGTTGCGCGGCGGCGGTGGGCCATATTGGTTGGCGCCTGCATTGCCCGGCAATACCAGCAGCAAGATTGGGAAGATGCTGTTGACCACTGGCACAAGGTTGAGGAAGTACAGCCAGCCGGACCAGCCCAGGTCGTGCAGGCGTTGCACACCGATTTGCACGCTCACCCACACCAGTGCAACAAACAAGGCCAAGCCCAGCAGCACCCCGAGGATGGTGCCGGCAGTCGGCGAGGCGGTTGCGACGGCGAAGCTCGCGGTACTGATGATGCCACCGGCCACCAACAGCGCCAGGGTCAATACCAGTGTCCAGGCCAGATAACGCAAGCGGCCGATGCGACCGTGGATGGTGAACACTTTAAGGGTTGAGTATTCCTCGGTGTACTCACCCACGGCAGCACGCGGTGGTGCATAGGGCGAAGCCGCAGGGCGCGAGAAGTCTGCAGTGCTGGCGTCGGTTTCGTGGGTTTCGGCCAGGTTGAAGGTTACCGGCTGCTCGGCTTCGATACGGGCATCGACGCCGGCGTTTTTCAGCGTTGTAAGGTAGGTTTCGGCATCAGCACGGGAAAGGTCGCGCTTGAGTGCGACCGGGCGGCCGGTGAAAAGCTTTTCGATGGCTGCCACATCACTTTTGAACAGCTCGGCGAGGTTCAGCTTGGCGGTGGTGCTTTCGACACCCGGGAGCAGGGCTCCGTCAAACACAATCTTGAAACGGCTGTCGCTCATGCGGGCATCCTTGTCACTTGTTCAGGGAGGGGGTTTGCAGGCCTGCACACATGGGCAGGCCTGCTATTGAGTTTAACGGGGCCAGCGCAACTGCGCTGCCTTCTCGCGTGCCTTGCGGTATTCGGCATCCAGGCGGGCAATCAGTTCATCGACGCTGGGCAAATCATCAATCTGGCCGACACCTTGGCCGGCTGACCATACGGTTTTCCAGGCCTTGGCCTCATCGCTTAACGGCTTGAGCTTGGAGCCGAAGTTGACTTCGCCTTTGCCCTGCAGGGCGGCGAGGTCGAAACCGGCGTTTTCCAAACTCTGGCGCATGAAGCTTGCGGGTACGCCGGACACCGCAGGAGTGTGCACGATGTCGGCGGCGCGCGATGTGAGCAGCATCTCTTTATAAGCGTCCGGGGCGTGGCTTTCGGTGGTGCCGATAAAGCGCGTGCCGAAATACGCCAGGTCTGCGCCCAGCAGTTGGGCTGCGAGTATCTCATGACCATGGTTGAGGCAGCCGGCCAACAGCAGGGTTTTATCAAAGAACTGGCGAATCTCGGCGATCAGCGCGAACGGGCTCCAGGTACCGGCATGGCCACCGGCGCCCGCTGCCACGGCGATCAGGCCGTCAACACCGGCTTCTGCGGCTTTCTCGGCATGTCGGCGGGTGGTGACGTCGTGAAACACCAGGCCACCGTAGCTGTGGACCGCATCCACCAGCTCCTTGACCGCGCCCAGGCTGGTGATGACGATCGGCACCTTGTGCTCGACGCAGATCGCCAGGTCGGCCTCAAGCCTTGGGTTGCTGTTATGCACGATCAGGTTGACGGCATAGGGCGCGGGGTTGTCCAGCTGTGCCAGGCCCGCTTCGATTTCCTCCAGCCAGGCCTTGAAACCGCTGCTTTCGCGCTGGTTAAGTGCCGGGAAACTCCCAACCACGCCATTGCGACAGCACGCCAGCACGAGTTGCGGGTTGGAAATCAGAAACATCGGCGCAGCCACCACGGGTAGGCGCAGACGTTGTTCGAGCGAAGCGGGCAGTGACATTGGAGGTTCCCCGAGTAATTGAAATTAGAACGGTTTGACCACGACCAAAATTACGATAGCCAGCAATATCAGAACCGGCACTTCATTGAACCAGCGATAAAAGACATGGCTGCGGGTATTTTCGCCACGGGCGAAACGTTTTACTTGGGCGCCGCACATATGGTGGTAGCCGATCAGCAGCACCACCAGGGTAAGTTTGGCGTGGATCCAGGCACCGGATTGAAAAATGGCCGGGTTCAGGTAGATCAGCCAGCCGCCGAATATCAGGGTAGCGATCATTGCCGGCCCCATGATGCCGCGGTACAGCTTGCGCTCCATGACGCTGAAGCGTTCTTTGCTGACGGTGTCCTCACTTTGCGCGTGGTAGACGAACAGGCGTGGCAGGTAAAACAGCCCGGCAAACCAGCAGACGATACTGACGATATGGAAGGCTTTGATCCATAGATAGAGCATTTCTAGTTATTCCCAGGTTCACGGTAACTGAAGATAGTAGTGGCTCATGCGCCTGTACGTCACGTTGACGGTTGTCGCAGGACGATACGGCCCCTATTATCGACGGCTTTCCAGTGGGTTCGTTGAGGGCAGGTTTATGGTCAAGGTCGGTATCGTCGGCGGCACGGGTTACACCGGTGTCGAATTGCTGCGTCTGTTGGCTCAGCATCCGCAAGCTGAGGTGGTGGTCATCACTTCCCGATCCGAGGCCGGGTTGGCCGTGGCCGATATGTACCCGAACCTGCGAGGCCACTATGACGGCCTGGCGTTCAGCGTGCCGGACATCAAGACCCTGGGCGCGTGCGATGTGGTGTTCTTCGCCACGCCTCACGGGGTTGCGCATGCACTGGCCGGCGAATTGCTGGCGGCGGGTACCAAGGTCATCGACCTGTCAGCCGACTTCCGCTTGCAGGACGCCGATGAGTGGGCCAAGTGGTACGGCCAGCCACACGGCGCGCCTGAGTTGCTGGAAGAGGCGGTGTACGGTCTGCCGGAAGTCAATCGTGAGCAAATCAAGCAAGCACGCCTGATTGCCGTGCCAGGTTGCTATCCGACCGCAACGCAGCTGGGGTTCCTGCCGTTGCTGGAAGCGGGTCTGGCCGACACTTCGCGCTTGATCGCCGACTGCAAGTCGGGTGTGAGTGGCGCCGGCCGTGGTGCAGCTGTAGGTTCGCTGTACTCCGAGACGTCGGAAAGCATGAAGGCCTACGCGGTTAAAGGGCATCGTCACTTGCCGGAAATTCGCCAGGGGCTGCGCCGCGCGGCCGGTAAAGACGTGGGCCTGACCTTCGTGCCGCACCTGACGCCGATGATTCGTGGCATTCACTCCACGCTCTACGCCACGGTTGTCGACCGTTCGGTAGACCTGCAGGCGCTGTTCGAAAAGCGTTATGCCAATGAACCGTTCGTCGATGTGATGCCGGCCGGCAGCCACCCGGAAACCCGTAGCGTGCGCGGTGCGAACGTATGTCGCATTGCCGTGCACCGTCCACAGGATGGCGATTTGGTGGTGGTGTTGTCGGTAATCGATAACCTGGTCAAGGGCGCGTCGGGCCAGGCGGTGCAGAACCTGAACATCCTCTTCGGCCTGGACGAGAAGCTGGGCCTGTCCCACGCGGGCATGCTGCCTTAAGGCGGTTTAGCGGTTAAGCAAAAGGCCCGTTGATCGGGCCTTTTGTGTTTTTAATGGCGGCAGCGCAGATTGATATACCGTAACAATAGTTGACCGCTTTTCTAGGAGAAGCGGATAATGCTCGCCATTACGCATATGGCGGCGCTACGCCGGGAGATTATCAGCATGAGCGTTGAATCCTTCACCCCCACGGCTTTGCAATTCACCCACGGTGCTGCGCACAAGGTGAAGAGCCTGGTCGATGAAGAGGGTAATGATCGCTTGAAGCTGCGCGTATTCGTTACGGGCGGCGGTTGTTCAGGGTTTCAGTACGGTTTTACCTTCGATGAAGATGTGGCCGACGATGACACCATCGTCGAGCGCGAGGGCGTCAGCCTGGTCGTGGACCCGATGAGCTTCCAATACCTGGCGGGTGCCGAGGTGGATTATCAGGAAGGTCTGGAAGGGTCGCGTTTCGTGATCAAGAACCCTAATGCCACCACGACCTGTGGTTGCGGGTCTTCTTTCTCGATCTGATCAGCAGCCTGATCTTCAGCAAATAAAAAAACGCCGCTTGGCTTTGATAGGCCAAGCGGCGTTTTGCTGCCTGCAGGTTTAGGCTGGGTAGATCGCGCCTAATACCCGAAGCCCGCGCGCGCCAGTGACACTTGGGCGGTTGGCGGCGATGCCCTCAAGGCAGCAATGGGCCAGCCAGGCGAAGGCCATGGCTTCAACCCAATCGGGGTCCACGCCGTAAGTGGCGGTGCTGCTGACCTGAGTGGACGGCAACAACGCTGCCAAGCGCTTCATCAGCGTGGCGTTATGCGCGCCGCCGCCACAGACCAGCAGGGTTTCGGTGTCGGTTTGTGCGGATTGCAGGGACTCGACGATGGTCAGCGCGGTCAGTTCAAGCAGGGTCGCTTGCACATTCTCTGCCTGAAACGCTGGCAATCTGGCCAGGTGGTGTTGCAGCCATCCCAGGTTGAATACTTCGCGGCCAGTGCTTTTCGGGCCTTTGGTCAGGAAGAACGGGTCGCTGAGCAGTGCGTTGAGTAGTGCAGGCTCGACCTGGCCACCGGCCGCCCATTGGCCATCGCGATCAAAGTGCTCGCCACGTTGATTGTGGATCCACGCATCCAGCAGCACGTTGCCCGGGCCGCAATCGAAGCCAGCTACGGGCTTGTCGGTCTCGATCAGGCTGAGATTGCTGAAGCCGCCGACATTCAGCACGGCGCGGTTGCCGGCACGTTCGCCGAACAAGGCTTCATGAAAGGCGGGCACCAAGGGGGCGCCTTGACCGCCGGCGGCCACATCGCGGCTGCGGAAATCACTGACGACGGTAATGCTCGTCAGCTCTGTGAGCAGGGCAGGGTTGCCGATTTGAACGGTAAAGCCTCGAGCGGGTTCATGGCGGATCGTCTGGCCGTGGCTGCCGATCGCGCGTATGTCCTGAGGCTTGAGGGCGTGTTGTTCCAGTAAGGCATGGATGCCTTTGGCCGCCAGTGTCACCCAGTGTTGCTGGGCGAGCGCCGAACGGGCGATCTCATCCGGGCCGCTGGCGCACAGGCTTAACAGCTCAGTGCGCAGATCGTCCGGCATGGGGATGTAGTGCGTGCCGATCAAGTTGATCGCCGGGTTCTGTTCGATCAGGGCGATATCCAGGCCATCAAGACTGGTCCCGGACATCACACCTATATAGAGCGGCATACCTTAGCGCTTCGCCGAGGCCAGCAGGGTGGAGCGCTCCTGGTCCATGCGTGCCATCAATGGCTGGCTTTGTTGCAGGAAGCGCGCGCGCTCGGCTTTGGCTATCGGGTCGGCCATTGGCAGCTTTTGGCCCAGTGGGTCGACGTGGACGCCGTTCACCTGGAACTCATAGTGCAAATGCGGGCCGGTGGACAGGCCGGTGGTGCCGATATAGCCGATAACCTGGCCCTGCTTCACGTTGCTGCCGGTCGAAACGCCTTTGGCGAACCCCTGCATGTGGCCATAGAGGGTACGGTAGGTATTGCCGTGCTGGATGATCACGGTATTGCCGTAGCCACCGCGGCGGCCGGCGAGCAACACTTTGCCATCACCGGCGGCCTTGATCGGCGTACCACGAGGGGCGGCATAGTCGACGCCTTTGTGGGCGCGGATCTTGTTGAGGATCGGGTGCTTGCGGCCCATGGAGAAGCGCGAACTGATGCGGGCAAAGTCCACCGGCGTGCGGATGAAGGCTTTGCGCATGCTGTTGCCATCGGCGGTGTAGTAGCTGGTGTTGCCTTGTTTGTTGGTGTAGCGCACTGCGGTGTAGGTCTTGCCACGGTTGGTAAACCGCGCAGATAGAATCGCACCGGTCCCGACGACTTTGCCGTTGGCGACTTTCTGCTCGTAAATCACGTCAAATTCGTCACCCTGACGGATGTCCTGGGCGAAGTCGATGTCGTAGCCAAACACGCTGGCCATGTCCATGGTCATGCTGTGGGACAAGCCGGCACGCGCAGCCGACTGTGACAGCGAACTGTTGATGACGCCATGCACGTAGGCGGAGCGCGTCACCGGCTTGGTGGTGATGCGGTTGAACGCAAAGCCTTTGGTGCCTTTAGTCAGGGCAATGCTTTCTAGGTCGCTGACAGTGCTATGCAGGCTTTTGAGCTGACCGTCGGCAGCCAATTCGAATTCAAGCTTCTGGCCATGTTTGAGCTGGGTGAATTGTTTGGCTTGTTTATCGCTGGCCAACACCTCATTAACCGTAGCAGCGGGCAGACCAACCTTTTCAAACAGCGTTGAAAGGGTGTCGCCTTTGGCGACGGTCACTTCGCGGTGCAGCGGATTTTTTGGAGTGACTGGCGCAGGCGGCTCCTGAGTCGCCTGCCGGGTGTCTTCCGGGGTGGTTTCTATCTGTGCAAATGGAGATTGTGTCGGTGCGTTTGTGGCTTGTTGTGCGTCGGAAGCGTCTTGATCTTGTGTCAGTTGTTCAACTGGACTTTCCAGGTCAAGGCTCAGGGATGTTCGTTTGGCTTCTACGTCACTGGAAGGGAATACCAGGAGTGCCAGGCTGAGAAGGGCGGCGATACCACTTGCGGCGAGCAGGTGGGTCTTCGGGTAAAGCGGCGGCGCTTTAGACGGTTCTGTGGTCATAGGTAATTTTGACTTTGAAGATGAAATGGAAAAGATGAATGACATGATGAAGATGAAATAACTGTATAAAATATAACCAAATCATCTGTGGCGCAAGCTCGCGAACGCTGGGCTTGCTGAACGGTGTCCGTGCGCGGGACAAAACTTGTAATTAGTCCCTGATCTTGTATGGTTGGTTCCCTTTTGAATCTGAGCCTTGCGGGTCTGTTATGAAGTCGGTTGAAGAGCAGCTAGCGCTGATAAAACGTGGTGCGGAAGAACTGTTGGTCGAGGCCGAGCTGATCGAAAAGCTCAAGCGTGGCCAACCCCTGCGTATTAAGGCTGGCTTCGATCCGACCGCGCCGGATCTGCACCTGGGTCATACCGTGCTTATTAATAAGCTGCGCCAGTTCCAGGAGCTGGGGCATCAAGTCATCTTCCTTATAGGTGACTTCACCGGGATGATCGGTGATCCGAGCGGCAAAAGCGCAACGCGTCCGCCGCTGACCCGTGAGCAGGTTCTCGATAATGCCGAGACCTACAAGACTCAAGTGTTCAAGATTCTTGATCCGGCCAAGACCGAGGTGGCGTTCAACTCCACCTGGATGGATCAGATGGGGCCGGCCGACTTCATTCGCCTGACTTCCCAATACACAGTGGCACGCATGCTTGAGCGTGATGACTTCGATAAGCGTTATTCCACCAATCAGCCGATCGCGATTCACGAGTTCCTCTACCCGCTGGTGCAGGGCTATGACTCGGTGGCATTGCGCGCGGACGTCGAGCTGGGCGGCACTGACCAGAAGTTCAACCTGCTGATGGGGCGCGAGCTGCAGCGTGCGTATGGGCAAGAAGCTCAGTGCATTCTGACCATGCCGTTGCTGGAAGGGTTGGATGGCGTCAAGAAGATGTCCAAGTCCCTGGGTAACTACGTCGGTATCCAGGAGGCGCCGGGTGTGATGTACGGCAAGCTTGTGTCGATTCCTGATGCGCTGATGTGGCGTTATTTCGAGCTGTTGAGCTTCCGCTCGATGGATGAGATCAATGCGTTGCGCGCTGAAGTCGAGGCGGGTGCGAACCCTCGTGACGTGAAGATCAAGTTGGCGGAAGAAATCGTCGCGCGCTTCCATGGTGAAGAGGCTGCGGCCAGTGCTCACCGCGCGGCCGGTAACCGCATGAAGGATGGCGAGCTGCCGGATGATCTGCCAGAGATCGAATTGGCTGCGTCTGAGGCGATGCCGATTGCTGCTGTACTTAATAAGGCGGGCCTGGTTAAGAACTCCGCGGTCGCGCGCGACCTGTTGGGTTCCGGTGGTGTGCGTATAGATGGTGAGGTTGTCGATCGCACCTTTATCTACGAGCTGGGCGCTACCCACGTTTGTCAGGCTGGAAAGAAGGCATTTGCGCGTATTACGCTCAAAGCCGAATAAAACTGAAATGAGGGATTGACGGCGTTTTATATCTGTCTATAATTCGCCCCACTTCCGGCGCAGTCGAAACGGAAAACTCCTTGGTAAACAACGAGTTACGAAGTTTTCGGCAGCAAGTTGCTTCAGTTCATCGAAGCCAAAAGGAAGTTGAAAAAGAGGTGTTGACAGCAGCGTGTAACGCTGTAGAATTCGCCTCCCGCTAACGAGAGATCGTAAGCG
>NZ_WKDV01000042.1:0-62341 GCF_021605825.1 Pseudomonas sp. PA-6-3C | reverse complement strand
CAGGTTGAGTTGGGTGTTTGGTCGGGATGGCATTGACAGCTTAAAAATGTAACGTATATATGACTTAAATAATCAAAAGTAATGAATACGTGACATGGACACTTCTATTATCACCCAACGCTTAGGCCAACAAGTTCGCTCCATGCGCCTCAACCGTGGCTATACACAAGCGGACCTGGCGAAACTTGCGGGCGTTACCCGGCAAAAACTGATCGAAATCGAGAAGGGCAGCCTCTCTGTTTCCATGAATGCCTATGCTCGCGTGATTGCCGCCCTGGGCAGTGAGGTCAAATTAGTGCCAGTGACTCTGCCGACACTTGAAGAGTTAGAGGACTTGTTCAATGAATAGCCCCGCTCTTAGCGTTCATACGCCTCAGGGCGACAGCGGCAGCGTCTTGGTGGGCGCTGATGATTACCTGTTTCGCTACGACGCTAAGGCACAGGCCCAAAGCGCCATCAGCCTTACCATGCCCGTGCGCGCAGAAGAATATCGCCGCCGCGAATTGCATCCAATCTTTCAAATGAATTTGCCCGAAGGCTACGTACTGGAACAATTGCGTAACCGTCTGGCTAAAACGGTAAAAGTGGACCCGATGCTGTTACTGGCCTTATCAGGTAGCAGTGCACCGATTGGCCGGGTTTTCGTGATTTCCGATCAGATAAACGAATTGATCCAACGCAACGGTCCTCCCGCAAACGGAGAGAGCCTGGCAGAAATTCTCGCGTGGGACGGAGCAGAAGACCTGTTCGCCGACTTGGTGGACCGTTACATTCTGCGAGCGGGCATTTCTGGCGTACAGCCCAAAGTGCTGGTGCCAGAAAAACCTCAAACTCCCGAGCAAAAATTCACCTCAAAAACCAACGACCTGATTATCAAAAGCGGGCGCGATGAGTTTCCGGGCTTGGCCATCAATGAATACCTGTGCATGTCCATTGCGCGGGATGCAGGCCTGCCCGTGCCGCCGTTTTATCTGTCGCAGAACCATAAGCTATTCATCATGCGGCGCTTTGATCGCGACGCGCAGCTCAACCCGCTGGGTTTCGAAGACATGACCACACTGATGGGCCTGTCTGCCGAACAGAAATACACCAAGAGCTATGCCGCCATCGCCAAGGCTGTACGCGCGTTTTGCTCACCAGAAAACCAACGCAGCTCGTTGGACCAATTGTTCGATAGCGTGGCTTTGAGTTGCATCGTGGGAAATGGCGATGCTCACCTGAAAAACTTCGGTGTGCTCTACAGTGACCCGATTAAATTTGACGCGCGCCTGGCCCCGGCTTACGACATCGTGAATACCACCGCCTATATACCTGAAGACACACTTGCGCTGGATCTGTCCGGCAACAAATCAATGTTTGCCTCACGCTTGGGCATCCTTGAGTTTGCAAGAACCTGCGAAATTGCAGAACCTCAGGCGCGTATTCAGGCGCTGCTTCAAACCCTTGAGGTCGTGCTCAAGCGCGAAGACGAATACTGTCGGTTAGCGCCTGACGTTGCAAAAGCCATTCGACAATCCGCCCAGAGCTACCAGCAGAGCTTCGGTGGCTGAACGCTTCTGTACTCATCCAAGGACAAGGTGGTGAATATGCTGACAACCCTCGAACAACTCGAAACCCTCTACGGCCTCCCCCACGAGCGGGCGGTGCGCAAGGAGATCGCGTTTCTCAACGAGGATTACCAGGCCATGGTGCGGGCGTCGCCCCTGGTGGTGGTGAGTTCATCCGGGCCGGACGGCATTGATGGCTCGCCACGTGGTGATGTGCCGGGGTTTGTGCGGATTGTGGATGAGCGCACCTTGGCGATCCCGGACCGGCCGGGCAATAACCGGCTCGACACCCTGCGCAATCTGCTGCAAGACCCACGCATTGCCTTACTGTTCATCATCCCGGGGGTTGGCGAAACGTTGCGCGTGAATGGCCGGGCGCAGATTTCCATCGAGCCCGAGCTGCTGGAGAGTTTTGCGGTGAATGGCAAACCGGCGCGTTCGGTGATTCTGGTGCAGGTGGAAGCCGCATATTTCCACTGCTCCAAAGCCTTTGTGCGCTCGGATTGCTGGAACCCCGAGAAGCACTTGGACCGCTCGGCACTGCCGTCGGCCGGAGCGTTTCACAAGCGGCTCAATGCTGGGCAGTTTGATGCCGAGGCCTATGACCGAGAGATGCCGGAGCGGGTCAAAAACACGCTGTATTGATACGTCTGTCGGCGCCGGCTTGCCGGCGCTGACAGCACCGCCGTCAGCCCTTTTCGCCAACCGGCAGCCAGATCTCCACCGTCCCCGTACCCTTGCGCGCGTCGAAATCGGCGCTGTAGCGTTCGAAATCCGCGCCCATCACCTTGTAGCCCGAGTGCGGCAACCACTCGAACATGATGCGTTCGTAGGTTTGCTCAAGTGCCTGCACCGGCCCGTAATGTGGGAACACGGCATAGTTGAGCGGTGCAATTTCGATGAACTCGAAGTTGCTCGGCACGTCGCTTTTAGTCGGGACTTCAACCCCGGCCATGTAGTCGAACTCGCCATGGTGGGGGTTATGGCACACACCATAGGTCACGCCACCGACGCGCTTTTTAATGTCTTTGATGCAAGTGTCGAACAATTCCCACAGCTTTGGGATATCACCCACTGTGGCCTTTGAATAACGCCCTTGTACCCCAGCGATTACCAAGGCTTTACCGGCTTCCATGCGTGGCTCTAACGGTTGTTTTGTCTGCTGATCCATACGAACAGTCTCCTTCTTATGAGGGAACAAACCCGCATCGAGTATAGGGGCATATCCAGGCTTCACTCCAAGTAGAAATTTTTCCTACACATCTGGACAACTGGCCATCATCGACCGTATTGTCTGCCCCGCAGGCCACCGCAGTGGCCGACGTCGCTCGGACGGTTCCGGGCGCTTACGTACCTCGAGGCAACAATGGCAGACCAAGGTTCGCCGCGCCGCTTTGCGCGCATAGATCGACTCCCCCCTTACGTTTTTAATATCACTGCCGAGCTGAAGATGGCTGCGCGTCGGCGCGGCGAAGACATCATCGACTTGAGCATGGGTAACCCTGACGGCGCCACGCCTCCCCACATCGTGGAAAAAATGGTCACCGTCGCCCAGCGTGAAGATACCCACGGCTACTCCACTTCCAAAGGCATTCCGCGGCTGCGCCGGGCGATTTCGCGCTGGTATAAAGACCGCTACGAAGTGGATATCGACCCGGAAACCGAAGCCATCGTGACCATCGGTTCCAAGGAAGGCCTGGCGCATTTGATGCTGGCCACCCTCGACCAGGGCGACACCGTGCTGGTGCCCAACCCCAGCTACCCGATTCACATCTACGGTGCCGTGATTGCCGGCGCACAGGTGCGTTCGGTGCCGCTGGTGCCGGGCGTGGACTTCTTCGCCGAGCTGGAACGGGCGATTCGTGGCTCGATCCCCAAGCCGAAAATGATGATTCTGGGCTTCCCGTCCAACCCCACCGCGCAGTGCGTGGAACTGGACTTCTTTGAACGTGTGATCGCCCTGGCCAAGCAGTACGACGTGCTTGTTGTCCACGACCTGGCCTACGCCGACATCGTCTACGACGGCTGGAAAGCGCCGTCGATCATGCAAGTGCCGGGCGCCAAGGACATTGCGGTGGAGTTTTTCACCCTGTCCAAGAGTTACAACATGGCCGGCTGGCGCATCGGCTTTATGGTCGGTAACCCGGAACTGGTCAACGCCCTGGCGCGGATCAAGAGCTACCACGACTACGGCACCTTCACCCCGCTGCAAGTGGCCGCGATTGCGGCGCTGGAAGGTGATCAGCAGTGCGTGAAGGACATTGCCGAGCAGTATCGCCAGCGCCGTAACGTGCTGGTCAAAGGCCTGCATGAGCTGGGTTGGATGGTCGAGAATCCGAAGGCGTCGATGTACGTCTGGGCAAAAATCCCCGAGCAGTATGCCGCCATGGGTTCGCTGGAATTTGCCAAGAAACTGCTGCTGGAGGCGAAGGTGTGCGTGTCGCCGGGTATCGGCTTTGGTGAGTACGGGGATGATCATGTGCGCTTTGCGCTGATCGAGAACCAGGACCGGATTCGCCAGGCGGTACGCGGGATTCGCGGGATGTTCCGGGCGGATAAAGCCTGATCCTGAACGACCTGAAGAAACCGAATCAATGTGGGAGCTGGCTTGCCTGCGATGGCGATGGTAAATCCAACACCGCCATCGCAGGCAAGCCAGCTCCCACATTTGATTGGGTTACCACATAGGTTTTGTGGTGCGCCTGTTACACCACCAACGACAGCAACATGATAAAGATCAGCGCCACCACCGACAGAATGGTCTCCATCGCCGTCCAGGTCTTGAACGTCTCGACCACGGTCATATTGAAGTACTGCTTCACCAGCCAGAACCCCGCATCGTTGACGTGAGACAACACCAACGAGCCAGCCCCCGTCGCCAACACCAGCAGCTCACGGTTAACGCCTGGAATCATCCCGACCACCGGCACCACAATGCCTGCGCCGGTAATGGTCGCGACCGTCGCGGAGCCTGTGGCCACACGAATCACCGCCGCCACCAGCCACGCCAGCAAAATCGGGTTGATCTGCGCGTTCACCGCCATGTGGCCGATCACGTCGCCCACACCGCTGGTCACCAGCATCTGCTTGAAACCACCACCGGCGCCGATGATCAGGATGATCGCAGCGGTCGGCGCGAGGCTGGCGTCGAGCAGCTTGAGGATTTGCTTGGAGTGAATGCCCTGGCGATGGCCAAAGGTGTACAGCGACAGCAGCAACGCCAGCAGCAGCGCAGTGATCGGGTGACCGATCATGTCCATCCAGTTGCGGATGGCATGGCCGTCCGGCAGCGCGACGTCGGCGAAGGTTTTGAGCAGCATCAGGAACACCGGCAGCAGCACGGTGATCAGGGTGATGCTGAAGCTCGGCAAGCTTTTGGACTCTGGCTCGCGGGCCAGTTGGTCAACCAGTTCCTGGGACGGGTTGCCTGGAATGTACTTGGCGATAAACGTGCCGAAAATCGGCCCGGCAATAATGGCGGTCGGCAGTGCGACGATCAGGCCGTACAGGATGGTCTTGCCGATGTCTGCGCCAAACACGCCGATGGCCAGCAGCGGGCCAGGGTGCGGTGGCACCAGGCCGTGTACTGCCGACAGGCCGGCGAGCAGCGGGATGCCGATCTTGATCAGCGACACGCCGGTGCGGCGCGCGACGATAAATACCAGCGGGATCAGCAGTACAAAACCGATCTCGAAGAACAGCGGGATGCCCACCAGGAACGCAGCGAACATCATCGCCCACTGGACTTTGTCTTTGCCGAAGGCACGGATCAGTGTCTGTGCGATCTGATCGGCGCCGCCGGACTCGGCCATCATCTTGCCGAGCATCGTGCCCAGCGCGAGGATAATGCCGACAAAACCAAGCACACCGCCAAAACCGTCCTGGAACGCCTTGATGATCTTGTCCACGGGCATGCCCGAGGTCAGGCCGAGAAAGCCGGCCGCGATGATCAGTGCAATGAACGGGTGCACCTTGAATTGGGTGATCAGAACGATCAACCCGATGATTGTGACCACTGCGTCTAGCAGCAGGTAGGACTCGTGGGACATGCCAAACATGGGGGGTCTCTCCTGTTTGTTGTTGTTATTAAAGCGGGTATTGAATCTTTCGCCGGGGGTAGCGCTACCTTTTCCGGCAAAAAATTAATGAGTAGGTTCAAAGCCGTGTTGCAGCCACCAGGCATTGGTTTGCTTGGCCAAGTCCTCAACGCTGTCTTCGCTGGCATTGAGCGCCAGGGTCAGCGGCTCGCCCACGGGCGATTCGAGGGTGGCGAACTGGCTGTCGATCAGGCTTGCCGGCATGAAATGGCCGGGGCGATGGGACACGCGGTCAGCAGCCACGGCGCGGGTCAGCTCCAGGAACACAAACCCCAGGCCCGGCGCGGCTTCGCGCAGGTGGTCACGGTATTTCTTTTTGAGGGCTGAGCAGGTGAGCACCGGATGCTCGCCCGCTTTGAGCGAGCGGCGCAGTTCATCGCAGAGGATATCGAGCCAGCCGGCGCGGTCGTCGTCGTTAAGGGGGTGGCCGGCGCTCATCTTTTCGATATTGGCGGCGGGGTGAAAGCTGTCGCCTTCAATGGCGGTGGCGCCGTTCAGGCGGCACAGGGCTTCGCTGACGCTGGACTTGCCACAGCCGGAAACACCCATGATGACCAGGGCGGTAACAGGTTGACTCATGAAACACCTCAGGACGCAGATAGCGCTACCTTTGCACGCTGTAAGGCTAGTGCAAAAACAGGCTTTTCCCGCGCCGACTTGTCATTTTTATGGAGTGACGCGTGCATCCTCTCCAACTGTTTGAACAGGATCAGGCAACCCAACGTTCAATAATTTGCAGCCATTTGGAGACAGCGCTACCTTAGTGCCTCGATTTTTGTTTGGCAACAGCCTGATGACCTCCAAGAACGATAAAAAATTGCGCACCACCGGTCGCCCGACCCTCAATGAAGTGGCCCGCCTGGCGGGTGTCAGCCCCATTACCGCCTCCCGCGCACTGCGTGGCGTCAGCACGGTTGCTACCGAGCTGGTGGAAAAAGTGCAACTGGCCGCTGCCGAACTGAATTACGTCGTCAACCCCGCCGCTCGCGCCCTGGCCTCGGCGCAAAGCCATTCGGTGGTGGTCATCGTGCCGTCGCTGTCCAACCTGTTGTTTATCGAAACCCTCGAAGCCATCCACGCAGTGCTGCGGCCCAAGGGCTTTGAAGTACTGATCGGCAACTCGCACTATTCGCGTGATGAAGAAGAAAACCTGCTGCGCAACTACATGGCCTACCAGCCACGCGGTTTGCTGCTGACCGGGTTTGATCGCACCGAAAGCGCACGACGGATGGTCGAGGCCAGCAATGTGCCCTGTGTGTACATGATGGATCTGGACCCGAACGCGGGCGTGAATTGCGTGGGGTTTTCGCAATTGAGCGCAGGCGAAACAGCCGCAGCGCATTTGCTCTCCCGTGGGCGCAAGCGCCTGGCGTATATCGGCGCGCAGTTGGACCAGCGCACGTTGCTGCGCGGTGAAGGGTTCCGCCGTGCCCTGCAGCAGGCGGGTATGTACGACCCGGCGCTGGAACTGCTGACGCCACGCCCCTCCTCCGTGGGCTTGGGTGGTGAGTTGTTTTTGCAGCTGCTGGCGGCGCATCCGGACGTGGATGCGATTTTCTTCGGTAACGACGACCTGGCCCAGGGTGCACTGCTGGAGGCCATGCGCCACGGCATCAACGTGCCGGAGCGCGTGGCAGTGCTGGGCTTTAACGATTTGCCGGCATCGTCTTTTATGGTGCCGCGTTTGAGCAGCATCAGCACGCCACGGGAAGCGATCGGGCGGCGCTCGGCGGAGCATTTGTTGACGATCATGGCGGGCAACAAGATTGCCAAGCCGGTGGTGGACATGGGGTTTGCGTTGCAGGTGCGCGAAAGTACTTAACCTTTCAAAGCCCAAACACAATCAAACTGTGGGAGCTGGCTTGCCTGCGATGGCGGTAGACCTGTCGGCACATCGTTGCCTGACACACCGCTATCGCAGGCAAGCCAGCTCCCACATTTTTTTACCGTGCTCGCTTGAGATGTGGGACGCCTGTAGGACGCGGCTGACATTGCCGTAAGCGCCTTGCCCGGTTGCCTACGCTTACGTCAGAATCCGCCGGCTTGTGCGCTTGGGGGGTGGTCTCTAAGGTGGGTCGGTCACTGAATTTCTCGGTGATCGGGTTTAGTAGCCCGAACTTCCCAACACAATATGCACAAGCCAATTATGGCGGCTGTGCGTAGGGCGCCTTCGGGCGCGCCGGGTTTGTGTGGGATTACCGGTCTACTAACCTGCGCACAGCTGCCACCCAACTTGTTTAGTAGCGATGCGGGTGTGGCACAAACCAGGTACTTCAACCATGCAAAGCGTCAATCCCCCAACTACGCTCTTCACTCTCACACCCGACACACCCCTCGAATCCCTACTGATCAACAGCTACGAAACCGTGTGCTCCGTCAGCACCTTGCTGCTCGACCTGTCCAATGACCTCACCGGCAAACACCGCGACGTGGCCCTCGCCATTCATCAACTGAGCGAGTTGTCAGTGCTGATGGTCGGCAAAGCCATGGACCAGCAAACACCACGCACCTAAAGCCTAACTCGGTTAACCCTGTGGGAGCTGGCTTGCCTGCGATGGCGGTAGACCTGTCGGCACATCATTGCCTGACACACCGCTATCGCAGGCAAGCCAGCTCCCACATGTTGTCCGTGCCCACTTAAGATATCGCCGTAAAGTCCTGCCCCTGCTAGATTGACCGCTCGCCATCGTCAGGGAAGCACCATGGGACACTCACTGAAAATCCTCGGCCGCACGTCCTCCATCAACGTGCGCAAAGTGCTCTGGACCTGCCAGGAACTGGGCATCGACTACGTGCGTGAAGACTGGGGCATCGGCTTCAAGCCCACCCAGTCAGCCGAATTCCTGGCCCTGAACCCCAACGCCCAGGTACCAGTGCTGATCGACGACCACGGTGTGTTGTGGGAATCCAACACCATCTGCCGCTACCTGATCGGCCTCTACCAACGCACCGACCTGCTACCCGCCGAACCCGCGCCACGTGCGCGGGTCGAGCAATGGGTGGACTGGCAAGCCGTGGAACTCAACCGCGCCTGGGGCGATGCCTTCACCGCGCTGGTGCGCAATAACCCCGACAACCTCGACACGGCGCAGATTGCCGCCGCCGTGCAGGTGTGGAATGACAAGATGGGCCTGCTGGAACAACAGCTGGCTAAAACCTGCGCCTATGTGGCCGGAGATGAATTCACTCTCGCCGATATTCTGATCGGCCTTTCGGTGCACCGTTGGCAGAACACGCCCATGCAGCGCCCGCCCTACCCTGCCATTGCGGCGTATTACCAACGCCTGAGCCAACGCCAGGGCTTCAAGACCTTCGCCCTCGACGGCCATCACTAAAACAAGGACTCACTGTGAAAGGACTCAACGTACTGCTTACCGGCGCCTGCGGCAGAATCGGCAAGACATTTTTCGAAGCCTCGAAAGACCGCTACCGCTTCACCCTCACAGACCGCATCGCGCCGGCGTTCGACCTGGGCGAGCACCGTTTCGTCCACGCTGACCTGAGTGACAAAGCCAGCCTGGCCGCGCTGCTCGACGGCATCGATGTAGTCGTGCACCTGTCGGGCATCCCCCACGCCAGCGCGTCGTTCGACGAATTGCTGCCGAACAATATCCTCGCCACCACTTACCTGTTCGAAGCCGCCGTAGCCGCCGGCGTGAAACGTTTGGTGTTCGCCAGCAGCGCACAGACGATTGAAGGCTACCCGGTGGACCGGCAGATCACGCCCGGCATGCAGGTAATGCCCGCCAACCTGTATGGCGTGAGCAAATGCTACGGCGAGGCGTTGTGCGGCTACTACGCAGCCAAGACGCCACTGTCGACCATTGCCCTGCGCATCGGCGCCTTTGAGTTCCCCGAAACCCACGACCTCAACAACGCCCGCGACCTCAGCGCCTGGCTCAGCCCACGGGACGCGGTGCAATTGCTGCAACGCTCGGTGGAGGCCGAGGGCGTGAAGCACCTGATCGCCCATGGCATTTCCAATAACCGTTTCAAGCGCCTGGACCTGAGCGAAACCACGCGGGTGTTGGGTTACCATCCGGTCGATGATGCATTCCAAGCATTTGAAATCCCGATTACTTATTGAGTTCTGCCCATGCCTGCACTCTCCACCGCCGACGGCATCGACCCGATCCGTGCTGCCCACATCAGCGCGCGCATTGACCGCCTGCCCGCCGTCGCCACCGTCTGGCGCCTGGTGGCGCTGCTGTCGATCGGTGGTTTTTTTGAGCTGTATGACCTGTTCCAGACCGCCTATATCAGCCCCGGCTTGATCAGCGACGGTATTTTCCACACCGGCAGCGAGGGCGTGTTCGGCTTCTCGGACCAGGCCGCGTTCGCCTCGGCAACCTTTCTGGGCCTATTCCTCGGCGCCAGCCTGCTCAGCCCTATCGCCGACCGTTTCGGGCGCCGGGCGATCTTTACCTTTGCGTTGATCTGGTACACGGTCGCCACGGTGTTGATGGGCATTCAAACCTCGGCGCTGGGCATTATCGGCATGCGTTTTCTGGTGGGCATTGGCCTGGGGATCGAGCTGGTAACCATCGACGCCTACCTGTCGGAACTGGTGCCCAAGCGCATGCGCAGTTCAGCGTTCGCCTTTGCGTTTTTCATCCAGTTTCTGTCGGTGCCGGCGGTAGCATTGATGTCGTGGTGGCTGGTGCCCCAGGCGCCATTCGGGGTCTCTGGCTGGCGCTGGGTGGTGCTCAGCAGTGCAGTGTTTGCGCTGTTTATCTGGCAACTGCGCAAGCGCCTGCCGGAATCACCGCGCTGGCTGGCGCAAAAAGGTCGCTTTGATGAAGCCGGGCAGATCATGGACAACCTGGAGGCGCGCTGCCAAAAGGATCACGGCAAACCGCTGGATGAACCCGAACTGCAGGCCGTCGGCGTGCAAGGCAGCGGCCGTTTTGCCGATATCTGGCAACCGCCGTACCGGCGTCGCGCACTGATGCTGATTGTGTTTCACGTGTTCCAGGCCATCGGCTTTTTCGGCTTCGGCAATTGGTTGCCGGCGTTGCTGTCGGGTCAGGGCGTGAGCGTGACCCACAGCCTGATGTACGCCTTCATCATCACCCTCGCCTACCCGCTGGGGCCGTTGCTGTTTGTAAAAGTGGCCAATCGCTTTGAAAACAAATGGCAGATTGTCGGCTCAGCCATGGGCGCGATGATCTTCGGCAGCCTGTTTGCCCTGCAAACCACGGCCGTGGGGCTGGTGATCTGCGGGGTGATGATCACCTTCTGCAACGCCTGGCTGAGCTTCAGTTATCACTCGTACCAGAGCGAGTTGTTCCCGACCAATATCCGCGCACGGGCGGTGGGGTTCTGCTATTCGTTCAGCCGCTTGTCCACAGTGTTCAGCAGCTTGTTGATCGGTTTTATTCTGGAGCACCTGGGCACGCCGGGCGTGCTGGCGTTTATTGCCAGCAGCATGTTGATTGTGATGATCACCATCAGCTGGTTCGGGCCGCGCACGCGCAATTTGGCGTTGGAGAATATTGCGCACTGACGGCAACAGTTGGCCGCCTGCGGGACAATGATTGCCGCGACGCCCGCGCCATCCCCAACAAAACCGGGGGTGGTGCACTCGGCATGCTATTTGCTCCAGCTGTCGCACCGAACATTTCCACAGGTGACCGATCATGCTGGTTAATAACAACGCCCAAGCCGTATCGACCGTGCAACAGCTCAAGCGTCCCGACATGGACCCGGCCAACGCTGCCGCCAGCACGCTGTACAGCGGCGCCCTGCAAGCGGCGCAACAAAGCGTGACCGTGCCGGCCGCGCAAAAGGATTTGGACAAGGCCAACGATCGCATCGACGAAGCCTTCGCCAAGACCCGTGTGCAGCTGCAAGCCACCACCGCCGCCCCTACCGCATCGACGGATGTGCCGGCAGCCGGTTCGAGCACCAGCACCGCACGCGCCGACTTCACCGACTACATGAACAAGTCCCCCGCCGAACGCATCCGCGAGCAGTTGCTCAAGGAACAGGGTTTGACCGAGGCGCAAGTGCAAGCAATGCCGCAGGAAAAACAGGACGCGATTGCCAAGCAAGTGGCTGAACGCGTGAAGCAGCAGCAAGATCAGCAGGTAGCGGCGAAGGCCACTGATCCGGCGCAGGCGGTTAAAGAAACCCTGGCCGCGATCTGACCGACACCGCTGATGATCGGATGATCGTTCCCACGCTCCGCAGCCAAGGACGCTCCGCGTCCCAAGAGCGGACGCGGAGAGTCCAGTGAGGCATTCCCACGCGGAGCGTGGGAACGATCTTGAGCCCCCAGCCTTACTGCAGTTGCAACGTCGAATTGAACTGGCTGATCGCATCCACCACATGCCGCGAGCCTTCCTGAATCTCCAGGATCACCTGCCCCGCTTCATTCGCCAATTCCACACCCAGCCCCGTACGGCTCAGGCTCGACTGCATGCTCGACACCGCACTCAGCGACAGGTCGTGGTTCTTGCGCACTACATCCACAATCTCCACTGTCGCCTGACTGGTGCGTGCGGCAAGGCTGCGCACTTCATCGGCCACCACCGCAAAACCACGCCCATGCTCACCCGCCCGCGCCGCTTCAATGGCTGCGTTAAGCGCGAGCATATTGGTCTGCTCGGCAATGCTGCGGATGGTCTGCACGATGGAGCCGATGATGTCCGATTGCTTGCTCACCGCATCGATACTCTGGGCCGCCTGATTCAAGTCGCTGGAAATCTCTTCAATGATCTGCACGGTTTGCTGCACCACCTCCGAACCTTTGCGCGCACAGGCATCGTTTTGTACCGAGGTGGCATGCGCCGAATCGGCGGCGGTGCGCAGGGTGGTGACCTGGTCGGTGATGTCACTGGCGAATTTCACCACTTTGTACAGGCGCCCGTTGGTGTCGAAAATCGGGTTGTAGGACGCTTCCAGAAACAGGGTCTTGCCGTATTTGTTCTTACGCTCGAAGCGATGGGAATGATATTCCCCACGGTTGAGCGAGGCCCAGAACGCCTTGTAGGCCGGCGACTCAACCTCGGCACGGTGGCAGAACATGCTGTGGTGCTGGCCGATGATTTCTTCGCGTGAGTACTGCACGGTGCGCAGGAAATTGTCGTTGGCGTTGAGAATCTGGCCCTGGGGCGTGAACTCGATCACCGCCATTGAACGGCTGATGGCGTCGATCAGGCTCTGGTTCTCATGTTCATGGTGGACCCGCGCCGAAATATCCGAAGCCACTTTGATCACGCTCTGCACCTGGTTGTTGCTGTCGAGCACCGGCATATAACTGGCTTCGAGCCACACTTCTTCGCCACGCTTGTTCAGGCGCATAAAGGTGCCGCTGAGGGCTTCGCCCCGCGCCAGGTCACGCCATAGCTTGGTGTAGGCCTCGGTGTGGGTGTAGGCATCCTCGCAAAAAATGCGGTGATGCTTGCCGCGAATTTCCTCCACGTTGTAGCCCATGGCTTGGCAGAAGTTGTCGTTGGCATCGAGGATGATGCCGTTGCGGTCGAACTCGATCATTGCCATGGAACGGCTGATGGCGGCGAGTTTGGCGTTGGCTTCGGTGAGGGCACAGGAGAAACGTTCGATTTCTTGCAGGTCGGATTTGTGATGGCGGTTGAACATGGTCAGATCACCCTTGATTCCCGGCGCCTGAAAGGCGCATTCCATTCATTTTTTGGATAGTGCTGGCTAACCTTCATGGGGAAATAACCATCCGAAACGCTTTATATGCCAAACGTCATCAACGGTTCTGGGTGAGCATAGACAGGGCTTGGCGCTATGCAAGGCCACTAGTCAGCCAGCATTTTTAACAATGCGCTTGCCGCGGCTGAAGGCGGCCGGGCGGGCGAGCCGACCAAGGCAAATTCGCGATACAGCGGGACGGTCAGCGGCATCACGCGCAAGCCATTGCGCTTTACCGGCAAGGCCATTTCAGGTACCAGCGTGACGCCGACGCCTTCGCGTACCAGGCTGTAGGCGCTGTTCCACTCGCGTACTTCCACGCGAATATCGCGCAGGGTAAGCCCCGCAGCGCCCGCCAAGCTGCGGGCACTGGCGGTGCAACCGCCGGTGGCAAGTACAAAGGGTTGCTCCAGCAGTTCCTCAAACGACACGCTGGCGTTGGCCGGGCGCTGCGCCAAGGGATGATCGGTCGGCAACACGGCCATCCAGCAATCTCGCCCCAATACGCTGGCGTTGCGCTCGGGCCTGGGGTTGAGCACCACGCCCAGGTCGATCAGGCCGGCGTCAAGCAAGGTGAGCACTTCACTGTCCGTGACATCCAGCGTGGTCACTTCAATACCGGGGTTCAGCTGACGAAAACGCTGCAGCAGCGGCGTCAGAAAAGTCGCCATCACCATCGGGAAACTGGCGATGCGAATACTCCCACGCAGCAGCGGCCGAGCGTCGTCGACCGTTGTACGAATCGCCTGCAACGCCCCCATCATCACGCGCGCTTGTTCGATCACACTCAACCCGAGCGCGGTGGGCAAGGTCTTGCGCGGCTCGCGCGTGAACAATTGCGCACCCAAAGTCGCCTCCATGTTGGCCATGGCCTGGCTGGCGGCGGACTGGGTCATGCCCACCTGCTCGGCAGCCGCCGTAATGCTGCCTTGATCGGCCACGGCCACCAGCAAGCGCCAGTGCATCAGGTTCATCATGGCAGTAGCTGTCCTTATGGGTGGGGTCTGAAGGTTTAATTTTACCCACGGTGCCATGCCCGCGAGACTGGCGCAAATTCAACCGAGTAGCCCCACATGAAATTGTATTTCTCCCCGAATGCCTGTTCCCTCGCCCCCCATATCGTGCTGCGCGAATTGGCGCTGCCGTTCGACTTGGTAAGGGTCGATAACAAGGCCAAAACCACTGCCGATGGCGCAGACTTCCTGCAAATAAACCCCAAGGGCTATGTGGCGGCGCTGCAACTGGATAACGGCCAGGTGCTGACCGAAGCCAGTGCGATCCTGCAATACCTGGCCGACCTGAAACCCGCCGTCCAGTTGGCCCCGGCCAATGGCAGTTGGGAGCGTGTGCGTTTGCAGGAATGGCTGAATTTCATCGCCAGCGAGATTCACGGCGGGCTGGGGATTTTCTTCAACCCGGCGATCCAAGGCGAAGTGCGAGCCACGTTTGTGGCCAAGTTGTTCAAGCGCTTTGAGTTTCTGGTGCAGACGCTGGAGCGTCAGGATTATTTGCTGGGCGAGCAGTACTCGGTAGCGGATGCGTATTTGTTTGTGCTGCTGCGCTGGGCGGCGGTTCATGACATTGATCTGCAGCCGTGGCCGGCACTGACGGCGTTTCAACAACGCGTTGGCGCACGGCCTGCCGTGACTGCGGCGCTGGCTGCTGAAAATCCATGACCTGAAATGCAATCCACCGTGGGAGCTGGCTTGCCTGCGATGACTGTGTGTCAGGCAATGATGTGCTGTCTGGGCCAGCGCTATCGCAGGCAAGCCAGCTCCCACAGTTGATGTTCATTGGTTTAGAGCCTTGAAGACTATTTGCTGCACATCGACCTTTTTCGGGATCAGGCCGTTGGCGAAGAACAGGTCGGCGGTGCGCTGCTGATTGGCGATGTCGATGGCCTGCAGCGGCCGAATCGGCTCCGGCGAGCGGTGTTCGAAGTAGCTTTTGACCACCGCCGGCTGCAGGCCCAGGGTCTTGGCCATCAAGGCGATGCTTTCTTCGGGCTGGTCCAGGGACAGGCGCTGGGCCTTGCCGAGCGTCTTGATGATGGTGGCGACGGCGTGCGGGTACTGTTTGGCAAATGGGCTGTTGACCACAAAGAAACTGCCGGCCGGGTTAAGGCCCTGGCCGTCGCCCAATACGCGGGCGGAGCCATCGACCACAGCCGCCGAGTAGTACGGGTCCCACACCACCCAGGCGTCGACTTTGCCTTGTTCAAACGCGGCGCGGCCGTCGGACGGCGACAGGTACACCACATTCACATCCTTCCACTGCAAGCCCGCGCGCAGCAGGCTTTTGAGGAACAGGTTGTGTGCGCTGGAGCCCTTGAGCAGCGCCACGCGCTTGCCCTTGAGTTCGGCCACGCTTTGGATGCTGCTGGCTGTGGGCACCAGCACCGCTTCGGTTTTGCCTTCATTGGGCTCGACAGCGAAGTACTGCAAGTCGATGCCGGCGGCCTGGGCGAAGATCGGCGGGATGTCGCCGATATTGCCAATGTCCAGGCTGCCGGCGTTCAGCGCTTCGATCAGTGGCGGGCCGCCGAGGAATTCAGTCCACTGCACCTGGGTGCCGGGCAGCGCCTCTTCGAACAGTTTGTGCTCACGGGCCAGTACCATGCTCACCGAGCTTTTCTGGTAGCCGATGCGCAAGGTGGACGGTTCGGCCGCAGACACCGCTGCCGAAAACACAAGTGAAGCCAGAACCACACTGAAAAACTTAACCATCATTGTTACCTCCGATCGTTCCCACGCTCTGCGTGGGAATGCCGCCAGGGACGCTCCGCGCCCCGCTCTAAAATCGTGACGCAGAGCGTCACGGGATGCACTCCCACGCGGAGCGTGGGAACGATCAGCTACAGGCCAGCTTTGACCTTGGCCGCGACATCCGCAGGCACCCATTGCTGCCACACTTGCGGCTGCTCTTTAAGGAACGCCAGCGCGACCTGGCGCGGCTGTTCACGTTTCTCGCTCATTTGCGCAAGGATGCCGTTGAGCAGGTCGATCGGCAGGTCGACTTTTTCAAAGAAGGTGACTAACTGTGGGTACTGCGCCTTGAACGGCGCCGACACACCAATCGCCAAGTGTGCAGGCATCGAACGGGTGCCAATGGGGTGCGGGTTGTTGGCGTCGGCCAGGGTTTTCCAGGCGTCGGCGTTGAACGGCGGTTCTTCGAGCTTGATCAGCTTGAAGCGGCCCAGCAGTGGCGTCGGCGACCAGTAGTAGAACAACACCGGTTTGCCACGGCGGATCGAGGAGGCCACTTCAGCATCCAGCGCCGCGCCGGAACCGGTGCGGAAGTTGACGAAGGTATCGGTCAGGCCATAGGCCTTGAGCTTCTGGCTGTTGACGATTTCCGAGGTCCAGCCGGTGGGGCTGTTGAGGAAGCGGCCTTTGCTCGGGTCCTCAGGGTCGCGAAATACGTCCTTGTAGCGCGCCAGGTCAGCCACTGACTTAAGCTGCGGCGCCAGCGGTTTGATGCCGCGCTCGGCCTCACCCTTGATCACGTATTCGGGCACCCACCAGCCTTCGGTGGCACCTTTGACCGTGTCGCCCAGGCCGAACACTTTGCCTTCGGCCTCGGCCTTGACCCACGCCGGACTGCGCCCGGCCCATTCTTCGCCGATCACCTGAATGTCGTCCTTGGCAAGGGCGGCTTCCAGGCTCACGGTGCTGCCTGGCAAGGTGTCGGTGGGCAGGCCGTAACCTTTCTCGACGATCAGGCGCAGCACTTCGGTGATAAGGCTGCCGCTTTCCCAGGTGATGTCGCCGAAGTGGATGGGTTTGATGGCCTCGGCGGCCTGGGTTGGCTGCGTCAGGACAGCAAGTGCCAGCAGCGAGCCACCGAGCAGGTTTTTAATTGTTTTCATGCAGAACCTCATTTTCCGGAACACAGGAGATCAACGGTGGGAGCTGGCTTGCCTGCGATGGCAATGGTGGCTTCAACATCGCTATCGCAGGCAAGCCAGCTCCCACACTGGATCGGTGTGCCACTCAAGTTGTTTAAAAGTCATAACTGAGCCGCGTGTAGCTGTATGGCTGGCCGGGCGTCTGGCGCAGGCAACGGTTGAGGGCGCGGGCCATGTAGCCGCTGACCGAGCGTTGGGAAATCCCCAGTTTGGCGGCGATCTCGGGATACGTCAGGCCATTGAGCTGCGAAAGCAAAAAGGTCGCCCTGACCTTGGCCGGCAAGCCGTCGAGCAATTGGTCGAGGGCCTGCAGGGCTTCGAGCATTTGCGCGAGGTCTTCAGGCGACGGTGCGTTGCAGGTTTCGTCGTTGTCCAGGGCGCCGAGATAAGCGCGTTCCAGGTCACGGCGACGCCACAGTTGGTACATCAAACGCTGAGCGATGGTGGTGAGCAAGGCGCGGGGCTGACGAATCGGCAGCACGCCGGGCGAACTCAGCAGTTGGACGAAGGTGTCGGCGGCGATGTCTTCGGCGTGTGCGCGGGAATCGAGGTGGCGGTGCAAACGGCTGCACAGCCAGTCGTAATGACTGCGGAACAATCCGCCCACGTAATCGCTGTGAGAAGTGTCGGCGCCGGACATAGTGGCTCCATCTGAGAAGGTTGCGCGTTATGTCCGGTGTTCCGGTGGAGCGATCCTAGCAAGGCCGCTTATTCTTTAATAATATTTAAAATTCATTCTTATATAGCCGATCGTTCGCACGATCAGCGTCGATCAGCGTAGGTGCGGGTAGCCGGCAGTGGCGGCGGCTTGTTGATAGTTCAGCAGGACTTGATAGTCGTCTTCGCTGGCAGGCAGAACTGCCTGGATGCCCAGGGTTGCGACCACGTGCGGTAAATCCTGCAACGCCTGATTCATCACCTCACGAATGTGCGCCACTTGCTCATCGCTCAAGTGCAGCGGGCCGATAAAGGGCAAGGTCGGGCTCGGCGCGCTGCGGGTGACGATGCGCAGCCCCGCCACTTCTTCGGGGGCGAAACGGGCGAGGTAGTCGTAGGTCACGCTGTCGACGGCGGCAAGGTCGGCGCGGCCTTCGCGCAGCCAGCGCAGGCTTTCGCGGTGGGCGCCGCTGATGCCGACGCTGGCGAAGAAACGGCCGTCGCGTTGCAGCGGTGCAAGGCGTTCGCGCAGCAGGTTCATGCCGCTGTTGGAGTCGTGGCCGTTGATCACGCCGCGACTGTCGTAGAAGTCCGCCAGTTCGTTAAGCGAGCTGTCCTCGCGGGTCAGCAGCAGGCTGCAATGTTCGCCCTGGCTGCTGTGGGCCAGCTCATAGCGCGGGCGGCCGATCACGCGCACTTTGCCGCGCAGTTGGGTCATCAGCGGGTAGCCACAGGTTTGCGTCACCAGCAGCTCGGGCGCGAGCCACAGGCCGTGCAGGTCGAGGTGGTCAGCGTTACGGCGCGTCAGGTTCAGGCGCTCAAAAATACGCGTCAGCCACGCTTGGTTGGCCTGTTGCACCGCTGCGGGCGCGACGTACATCCGCAGCTCGGCGTAGTGGTCACTCATGGTCGTCTCTCACGCAAAAGGGTGCCTTGGGCTGTCGATGGCCTTGAGGCCGTGGCGGCTGATCAACTGGCCATAACCCTGCACCAGAAAGCCGCCACTGCGCGCGACCCATTGTTCACGTCGCGCCCGGTAGACCGTTGGCAGCAGATACCAGGGCAACTGGGGCAAGTCGTGGTGCACCAGGTGCAGGTTGTTATTGAGGAACAGCCAGGTCCACGGCCAGGACGCTTCGTTGAGCACCGTACGCTGTTCCGGCTGCGGGTGCGGGCGGTGTTCATAGTAGGAACGGATCGACGCCAGGGACAAGGCTGGCGCGGTCACCAGCAGCAGGTAATGCCATACCGGGATGGCGCTGGAGTGGGCGATAACGCCGAGCATCAGGATTGTCACGCCGCCGTGGGCCAGCCACATTGGCCACACCTGGGGCAGGCATCGGAGTTGATGACGCGCCAATCGGGCGATGGCCAGCGGCGATGCCAGCAGAAAACGCCCCAGTAGGGTTTTGGTCAGCCAGTGAACGCCGCGCTTGAGAAACGAGCTGTTATCCCACTGGTGTTGATTGAGGTAGCGGCTTTCCGGGTCGATGCCCGGCAGGGTCAGGTCTTCGTCGTTATGGTGCAACAGGTGACTGTCGCGGTACAGCGTGTAGGGATACCACACGGCAAACGGCGCGTAGCCGAGCAGTTTGTTGATCAGGGGCGAACGGGTGGGATGGCCATGCAGCAATTCGTGTTGCACCGACAGCCAGAGTGTCACCAACGGGATCAGCAACACCGTGCTCAGCCACAGGCCCAGCCAGTGGCTGGCGAGGATCACGGCGAACCAGCCGGTATATACGCCGATCAGCAACAGCCAGGTCGGCCATTCGGTGACTGCGGTAAAACTGCGTGCCAGGGCTTCGATTTCCCGGCGTTGGGTCAGATCAAGGTAGTTGGCCATCGGTAGCTCAGAGCAGGTGTTTCCTGCTCTGTGCAGTGAGGCGCAAAAATCTTGCAGATCGTTTGGTTCTAAGCTTGTAACTCAGTGACCGAACAGGCCGGTTTCAGTCTTTTTGGCTTTTTTGTCGGCGCGTTTTTCATCGGCGGTCTTTGCCGGCTTTTTCTTCGCGGCTTTCTTTGAATCCATACCTTTGGCCATGATGCATGCTCCACGTGAAGGGGATGTAACACTGGGTATACCACCTATTGCCCGGCAGAAGGCGCTTATAATCGGCGGCCCTTGATTACGTTGCTCAAACACCATGCCCGAACTGCACATCCAACTGCTGGCAGAGCCACTGTGGCCGCTGCTGAACAAGTTTTACCGCCGCCATAATTCGCCGATGAAGGCCCTCAAGGGCGGCCGCTTGTGGGTGGCGCGTGACAGCGAGATTGTCGCCGGGTTGTGCCTTACGCCTGTGGTGGGAGGGCAATGGCTGACCGGCGTGTTTGTTGACCCGGCCTATCGCGGCCACGGGCTGGCGGCGCGGTTGATTGCTGCGGCAGTGGCCGATGTGGAAGGCACGGTGTGGTTGCTGTGTCATCCGCAGCTGGAAGGGCTCTATCAACATATGGGTTTCACCCAGGAAACCACCCTGCCCCAATCGCTGGGTGAGCGCCTGGCGCGCTACAAACGCAACAAGCCAATGATCGCCATGGGCTTAGACCTTTTAGTGAGGTCCACTGCGGATAATGTGTGATCGGCCCGTGCAAGGCCCGTGCTAGCCTCGACAGCACAGTGGCCCCTTACAGGATGATCATGAAAAACACGCTTGCAGTGCTGTCTCTTACCGCCCTCCTCGCTCCGGCTTTAAGCCAGGCAGCGAATGCGCCGATTACCGCCGAGCAATACGCCAGCGTGCTGGCCGGCAGTTGGCGCGACCCGGCCAATAGCGCGCGTGACGGTTACCGCCACCCGCAGCAAACCCTGGAGTTCTTCGGCCTGAGCGCCACACAGAGCGTGATCGAAATCACCCCGGGTGGCGGTTGGTTCAGCGAAATTCTCGCGCCGCTGCTCAAGGACCACGGGCATTACATCGCCGCCGTGCAAGCTGCCAGCAGCAGTGCTTATGCTGCGACGTCCGAACAGAACCTGAAAAACAAATTCGCCGCCGACCCTGCGCGCTATGCCAAGGCCGAAGTCGTCGAGTTCAACCCCAAGGCCCCGGTGCTCGGCAAACCGGCTTCGGTGGACGCCGTGCTGACCTTTCGCAATGTGCATAACTGGGTAGACGCAGGCACCGCGCCAGCGACCTTCAGCGCGTTCTACACCGTGCTCAAACCAGGCGGTGTGCTGGGCGTGGAAGATCACCGGGCCAAAGACGGCGCGGACCTGGAAGCGATCAAGGACAGCGGCTACCTGACCACGGCGCAAGTGGTGAAGCTGGCGACGGACGCCGGGTTCAAGCTGGCCGGGCAGAGCGAGGTGAATGCCAACCCCAAGGACACCAAGGATTACCCGGGTGGCGTGTGGACGTTGCCGCCATCGCTGCGCTATGGGGAGCAGGATAAGGCCAGGTATGTCGCGATTGGCGAGTCGGATCGGATGACGTTGCGGTTCGTTAAACCCGCCCGATAACTCTGTTTGGAATGCATTCCAAATGTGGGAGCTGGCTTGTGTGGGAGCTGGCTTGCCTGCGATGCAGGCACCTCGGTTTATCAGTGTCACCGAGGCGATGCTATCGCAGGCAAGCCAGCTCCCACATAAGCGCGCTCCGACATTTAGATATGAGCGTTCCTAAGGGTTACTCGTCAGCGTTTGGATCCATATCCGGGAACATCACTTCGATAAACCCGAACTTGCTGAAGTCGGTAATCCGCGAGGGATACAGCCGGCCGATCAGGTGATCGCATTCATGCTGCACCACCCGTGCATGGAAGCCGTCGGCAACGCGCACGATCGGCTCGCCCTTGGGATCGAAACCCTCGTAGCGAATCTGCTGGTAACGATCCACCGCGCCACGCAGGCCGGGCACCGACAGGCAACCTTCGTAACCTTCTTCGAGCAACGGGCTGAGCGGCGTGATCAGCGGGTTGATCAGGATGGTCTGCGGCACCGGCGGCGCATCCGGGTAGCGTTCGCTGGCCTCGAAACCAAAGATAACAAGCTGCAGGTCCACACCAATCTGCGGCGCGGCCAGGCCGACACCGCCGACGTGTTCCATGGTCTGGAACATGTCATCAATCAACTGCCACAGCTCAGGGCTGTCGAACATTTCCGGCGGAACCGGTGGCGCGATGCGCAGCAGGCGCTCGTCGCCCATTTTCAGGATTTCACGGATCATCGATCAGACTTCATCGGTAGTGGGCTTGGAGTGGTCCCGGCCCAGGCCTGAGACGTGCTGTTTTTCATTCGTGTGGCTGTCTTCATCAAATTCCTTTTCACCTGGGTCCTTGCCTTCGGCCGACATGTGCTCGATCACGGCATTCATCTCCGCGCCGAGCAACAACACAGCGGCGGAAATATAGAAGTACAGAAGCAGGACGATGATCGCACCGATACTGCCATACATCGCGTTGTAGTCAGCAAAGGTTTTGACGTAATAACCAAAGCCCAGCGAGGCGATGATCCACACCACCACGGCCAGCACTGAGCCTGGGGTGATAAAGCGGAATTTTTGCTCAACATCGGGCATCACGTAGTACATGAGGGCCACGGCGAACATCAGCAGAATCACGATCAAGGGCCAGCGCAGGATGGTCCATAAGGTGACCACGAATTCCTGCATGCCGATCTGCCCGGCGAGCCATTCCATGACTTGCGGGCCGAGCACCATCAGTGCGGCAGCAGCGAGCAACATGCCGGCGATGCCGACAGTGTAGAAAATCGACAGCGGGAAGCGCTTCCAGATCGGCCGGCCTTCGACCACGTCATAGGCGGCGTTCATCGCGCTCATCATCAGGCGCACGCCGGCCGAGGCGGTCCACAGCGCGATCACGATACCCACCGAGAGCAAACCGCCCTTGGACTGCTGCAACTGGTCGATCACCGGGTTGACCTGCTCCAGCGCCTGGGGCGGCAACACCAGTTCCGACTGCATGCGCAGCCAGGTGAAAAAGTCCGGCAGGTGCAGGAAGCCGATCAGGGCAATGAGGAACAGCAGGAAGGGAAACAGCGAGAACAGCATCTGGTAGGCCAGTGCCGAGGCGTAGGTGGGCATTTCGTCATCGACGAATTCCTTGACGGTGCGCAGCAGCACTTTGTGGAGCTTGAGGCCGTCTAGTACCGGAAAAATCATAGCGTCTCCTTTCGCCGCAAAAGGGTGAGGTCGTGGGCGACTCAGGGGCCGTTTTCTACATCAAAGTAGCCCATTTGGCGACTTTGAAACAATTTCCAAACTTTAGTTGCACGCTTCACATAAAAACGGCCATCCGTAGATGGCCGTCGGGCTGCATGAATCCAGCCGGCGATTCAGTGTTACTTGACGGCTTTTTTTACCGCATCTTTGGTGTCGCCGACGGCTTTTTCGACCTGACCTTTCTTCTCCTGCAAAACGCCTTCAGCGTGCAGCTTGTCATTGCCGGTGACTTTGCCGACACCTTGCTTGATGTTGCCGACAAGTTCATCTTTCAAACCTTTTGCCTTATCCGATGTGCTGCTCATGGTATTTCTCCGAAAGAACAATCAAGGGTTTTGGTCATTACCTAAAGATTGACCCGAGGCCGTTCGGCAGAGTTTCAATTATTTTCAGCGCGCATTTCATCGCCGGCGACAGGTTTGGCTTTATGTTTTGCCGCCAACCCACGAGAATGCCCGGCACATTCAGGCTATAACGCTGAATAACAGATCCCGTAGGAAGGTTATGAAACTCAATAAAGCACAGGCCATCGCCCGCAGAAACCAGGAACTGGGCGGTGCCGTACTCGGCGTCAACAACTGCCACTTCACCGACCTGGACAGCAAACGCAACATCTGGTGGTTCGACCTGCCGCTGGTGCGCATTGGTGTGGGCCAGTACGAGTGGGTTCACTTGTTGATGCACAACGCCGAGACTGACCAGTTGCTGCACCTGAAGGTGCCGACGGCGTTCCTGCGCGAACACATCGAAGGGTTGGTGGTGCGCAACGCGGGCAAGCGCAAGCCGGAGATTACCCTGGAGCTGAGCGCGGATAAGGATTCGTTCTTGAAGGATGTGCGCCCGGCAGGTGCTGGCGTGGGCTTCGCGCAGTTCGCCTTGTAACAACTCGATTAAAACATGTGGGAGCTGGCTTGCCTGCGATGGCGGTATACCCGTCACAGTTGGGCTAGCTGATCCACCGCTATCGCAGGCAAGCCAGCTCCCACATTGGACTGCATTCCAGTTCGGGCCAAAAAAAACCCCGCATCAGCGGGGTTTTTTATCGGTTACTTTTTAAGGCCCAGCTTCTTCAGCTCTTCATCGCGCAACTCACGGCGCAGGATCTTGCCCACGTTGGTGGTCGGCAATGCATCACGGAACTCCACGGCCCTGGGCACCTTATAGCCGGTGACGTTGGCGCGCATGTGTTCCATCACCTGGTCCTTGGTCAGGGTCGCCCCTGGCTTGACCACAATAAAGATCTTGATGTGCTCACCGGATTTTTCATCCGGCACACCGATGGCCGCACATTGCAGCACGCCCGGCAGGCTTGTCAGCACGTCTTCCAGTTCGTTGGGGTAGACGTTGAAACCGGAGACCAGAATCATGTCTTTCTTGCGGTCGACAATGCGGATGTAGCCGTCTTGCTGGATGATCGCGATGTCACCGGTCTTCAACCAGCCTTCGTTGTCGAGCATTTCGGCGGTGGAGTCGTCGCGCAACCAGTAGCCCTTCATCACCTGCGGGCCTTTCACACACAGCTCGCCGGTTTCGCCCAGCGCCAACTCGGTGCCATCGTCGGCGATGACTTTGCACAGGGTGGAAGGCACCGGAATGCCGATGGTGCCGATCTGGATATGCTGGATCGGGTTGACGGTGGCCACCGGGCTGGTTTCGGTCATGCCGTAACCTTCACAGATGCCACAGCCGGTCACGGCTTTCCAGCGCTCAGCCGCAGCCAGTTGCAGGGCCATGCCGCCCGACAAGGTCACTTTGAGTGCGGAGAAGTCCAGCTTGCGGAACGCCTCGTTATTGCACAGCGCCACGAACAGCGTGTTCAAGCCGACAAAGCCGCTGAACTTCCACTTCGACAGTTCCTTGACCATCGCCGGCAGGTCGCGCGGGTTGCTGATCAGGATGTTGTGGTTGCCGATCAGCATCATCGCCATGCAATGAAAGGTGAACGCATAGATGTGGTACAGCGGCAGCGGTGTGATCAGGATCTCGCAGCCTTCGTTGAGGTTGGAGCCCATCAGCGCCTTGCACTGCAACATGTTGGCAACCAGGTTGCGGTGGGTGAGCATCGCGCCCTTGGCCACGCCGGTGGTGCCACCGGTGTATTGCAGCACGGCCACATCGCCGCTGGCCGGGCTGGCGTCGTTAACCGGTTGACCGTGCCCCTTGGCCAGCACGTCGTTGAACTTGATCGCCTTGGGCAAGTGATAGGCCGGGACCATTTTCTTCACGTACTTGATGACGCTGTTGATCAGCAGGCGCTTGAACGGCGACAGCAAGTCAGCGACTTCGGTGACGATCACGTGCTTGACGGCAGTCTTGGGCACGACTTTTTCAGCCAGGTGCGCCATGTTTGCCAGGCAGACCAGGGCCTTGGCCCCGGAATCATTGAATTGGTGTTCCATTTCCCGCGCGGTGTACAGCGGGTTGGTGTTGACCACGATCAGCCCGGCACGGATGGCACCGAACACGGCCACCGGGTATTGCAGGACGTTGGGCAGTTGCACGGCGATTCGATCGCCGGGCTTCAAATCGGTATGCTGTTGCAGGTAGGCGGCGAAGGCGCCGGACAATTCGTACAGTTCACCGTAGGTGATGGTCTTGCCCAGGTTGCTGAAAGCCGGTTTGTCGGCGAAGCGCTGGCAGGACTGTTTCAGTACCGCCTGAATATTCTGATACTCGTCTGGATTGATGTCTGCAGCAATCCCGGCGGGGTACTTATCCTTCCAAAAGTCTTCGTTCATGGAAGCCCACTCCTCAGCGACGCGAATTCATCATCGCATTTGATGCGATTATTATTGGTGTATGTTTTTTTAGGTGAATCTGGCGCTTTCAAGCAGGCCGAGAAGTCACAAAGCGCGCCGAGAGTAGCAGCTTTGCCAAGGGCCGCCTAGAGCCAAAAGAAGGCCCCACAGTCATAAACATGACTCAAGAATATCTAATGGTCATTTTTAGAGCAAAGATTCTATAAGCCAGGAAATCGCTCTGGAATGGGCTTTACGGAGCGATAAATAGCAATGTGGGAGCTGGCTTGCCTGCGATAGCGGTGAATCAGTCGATAAATCGGGTGACTGATATATCGCTATCGCAGGCAAGCCAGCTCCCACATTTTTTATTGCATTTCACATCAGGCGATGTCGCGCAGCTCCCTGCGCAAAATCTTGCCCACCGGCGTCATCGGCAACGACTCACGCAACACAATGTGCTTGGGCACCTTGTACCCGGTGAAGTTGGTCTTGCAGTACGCCTTCAACTCATCAACGCTCACACCTTGGGCGCGCGCCACCACAAACAGCTTCACCGCCTCGCCGGTGCGTTCGTCCGGTACGCCGATCACCGCGCAGTTGGCCACTGCTGGATGCGCCATCACCACGTCTTCGATCTCGTTGGGGTACACATTGAAGCCCGAGACGATGATCAGGTCTTTCTTGCGATCGACGATGCTGACAAAACCATCGGTGTCGATCACCGCAATATCACCGGTTTTGAGCCAACCTTCGGCGTCCAGGGTCTCGGCGGTGGCCACGGGTTGCTGCCAGTAACCCTTCATCACCTGCGGGCCTTTGATGCACAGCTCGCCGCGCTCGCCCAGGGGCAGCTCGCGGCCTTCATCATCAATCACTTTCATCGCCGTGCCCGGCACCGGAATGCCCACGGTGCCCAGCCGCGACTGGCTGCCGTAGGGGTTGGTGCTGGCCACCGGCGAGGTTTCGGTGAGGCCGTAACCTTCGCCGATGGAGCAACCGGTGAGTGCCTTCCAGCGCTCGGCGGTGGCCTTGACCAGCGCAGTGCCACCCGAATTGGTGATCTTGAGATGGGAGAAATCCAGGGTCTTGAAGTCGGGGTGATCCATGAGCGCCACGAACAGCGTGTTCAACCCGAGCAAGCAGGAGAACCGCCACTTTTTCAGCTCCTTGATAAACCCGCCGATGTCACGCGGGTTGGTGATCAGCACGTTGTGGTTGCCGGTCACCATCATGCACATGCAGTTCGCGGTAAAAGCATAGATGTGGTACAGCGGCAGCGGCGCAATCATCACCTCCTGCCCTTCTTTCACCAGCGGCTGGCCGTCATCGGTGACCTGGGACATGCACGCCCGCGCCTGCTGCATATTCGCCACCAGGTTGCCGTGGGTGAGCATCGCGCCCTTGGCCAGGCCGGTGGTGCCGCCGGTGTATTGCAGCACGGCGATATCATCCAGCGTCACCGGGTGGCGAACCACCGCCTGGCCCGCGCCCATGCGCAAGGCGCGCTTGAACGACACCGCACGTGGCAGGCTGTAGGCCGGGACCATTTTCTTGACCTTGTCGACCACGGTGTTGACCAGCCAGCCTTTGGCGGCGGGCATGAGGTCGCCCATCCTGGCTTCGATCAGGTAGTCGATCTCGGTGTCGGTGCACACGTCCTGCACCCGCGAACCGAACAGGTTGAGATAGACCAGCGCGCGCACGCCGGCATCCTTGAACTGGTGGCGCATCTCACGCGGGGTGTACAGCGGGTTGGTGTTGACCACGATCAACCCGGCGCGCAGCGCGCCGAACACCGCAATCGGGTAATGCAGCACGTTGGGCATCTGCACCGCGATGCGCTCGCCAGGCTTGAGGTCGGTGTGGTTTTGCAGGTAGCCGGCGAACGCGGCACTCTGGCGCTCAAGCTCGGCGTAGGTCAGGGTGATGCCCATGTTGCTGAACGCCGGACGGTCGGCAAAGGCCTTGCAGGAGCGTTCAAAGACTTCGATCACCGATTTGTAGGTAGTGAGGTCGATATCATTGGGAACGCCCGCCGCGCGTTTGTCATTCCAGAAATCAGGTTGCATTATTCTTGTCCTCGTACCTGAGTGTGTCCGGCCGCTTTCTCATTGGTATAAAAAGCGGAGCTTTGGGGACGTTAGCAGCTATGGCCAAACAGGCAAATACGCGCAACTGTGTCATTTATTGTATGAATCTTGCCCCTAACGTGTAGGCAGATACACCAGCCCCGGCCAGATGAGCTATACACTGCAACGACCCTGAGCAAAGGAAGCGCTATGAATCACAGCACCTTCTGGCTGACCGCGAATGACCGCAGCCGCCTGTACGTCAATCAATGGCTGCCGGACGGGCCCGCCAAGGCCATGATCATGCTGTCCCACGGCATGGCCGAACACAGCGGGCGCTATGCACGCCTGGCCGAAGCGCTGTGCGCAGCCGGCTACGGCCTGTACGCGCCGGACCAGCGTGGCCATGGCCGCACCGCCGATGAAGGCACGCTGGGCCTGTACGCCGAAAAGGATGGCTGGAATAAAGTGGTGGGCGACCTCGCCAGCCTCAACCAGCACATCGGCCAGCAGCAGCCGGGCCTGCCGATCATCTTGCTGGGCCACAGCATGGGCAGCTATATCGCCCAGGCGTACCTGTTGCACCATAGCGCGAGCCTGAACGGGGCGATTCTCAGCGGTTCGAATTACCAGCCGGTGGCGCTGTACCGCGCCGCCGGCGTCATTGCCCGACTGGAGCGCGCACGCCAAGGCCTGCGCGGGCGCAGTGCATTGATCGACTTTTTGTCGTTCGGCTCATTCAACAAGGCATTCAAGCCCAACCGCACCGCGTTTGACTGGCTAAGCCGCGACCCGCTGGAGGTGGACAAGTACATCAATGACCCGCTGTGCGGCTTTCGCTGTACCAACCAGTTGTGGATCGACTTGCTCGGCGGCTTGCAGCAAATCAGCAAAGCGTCCAACCTCGCACAGATCGATCCGGGCCTGCCAATTATGATAATGGGCGGCGAATGTGATCCGGTAAGTGAAGGCAAACGTCTCAAAAGCCTGGCCCATGCACTGCGTGAGGCTGGTTGCCAGAACCTGCAATTGAATATCTACCCGCAGGCGCGTCATGAAGTGTTCAACGAAACCAACCGCGATGACGTGACAGCGGATGTTCTGAAGTGGCTCGACCAGGCCTTGACGTTACGCAGGCCGGCGCGCTGCGAATAACTTTTTCCTTTAAAATCAATCTATTAAATTACCGATTAGCCACAGGATGCACCTTTAGATGACCCAGGTTACCAACACCCCATACGAAGCCCTCGAAGTCGGCCAGACCGCCAGCTACAGCAAGACCGTCGAAGAGCGCGATATCCAGCTGTTCGCGGCGATGTCCGGCGACCACAACCCGGTGCACCTGGATGCCGAGTACGCCAAGGCGACCATGTTCAAGGAGCGTATCGCCCACGGCATGTTCAGCGGCGCGTTGATCAGTGCAGCGGTAGCGTGCGAGCTGCCTGGGCCGGGCACTATCTACATCGGCCAGCAGATGAGCTTCCAGAAGCCGGTAAAAATCGGCGACACCTTGACCGTGCGCCTGGAGATCCTGGAGAAGTTGCCCAAGTTTCGTGTGCGCATCGCCACGCGCGTCTTCAACCAGCGCGATGAGCTGGTGGTGGACGGTGAGGCTGAAATTCTTGCGCCGCGCAAGCAACAGGTTGTTACGTTGACTGAGCTGCCGCCGATCAGCATTGGCTGATAGAAATCTCAAAATCAATACAAAGCAAATGTGGGAGCTGGCTAGCCTGCGATACACACCTCGGCGTATCAGTTACACCGGGGTGATGCTATCGCAGGCAAGCCAGCTCCCACATTCAGTTACAGCTTAGGCAGTTACAACACAGGGCTTACGAGTTAGCGCGAGCCTGGTTACGCAGGGCTTTCACCTGGTCGTGGTTACGTTGTGCGCCGTGGAACTGACGCTCAACCAGGTCACGAATACCCAGCAGGTTGTGCTTGTTGATTTTCTCGATCGCTTCCTTGTAAGCCTTCAGGGCGTGGTCTTCACCGCGCTCGGCTTCGTTCAGTACTGCCTCTTCATCTTTACCGGTGACCAGCGACTTCACGTCGACCCAGCCACGGTGCAGAGCGCCGGCAACCGAACCGGATTCTTCCGGATCGCCACCCAGGGCACGCACGGCGGTTTGCAGCTCGGCTGCGGCAGTGGCGCAATCGGCGGAGCGTTTCTGGAACAGCGCCTTGAGCTCAGGATGCTTGATGTCTTCAGCACAAGTCGCGAAGCCTTTCTGGCCGTCTTTGCTGGTTTCGATCAGGTCGTTGAGTACGGAGATCGATTCTTTGTTGATGTCAGTCATTTTTCAATTCCTTGTGCAGGTTAGAAGGTTGTCTTAATGATTGCAGCGCCCGTGCCAGGTTTTGAAAAATTAATTTATTGATATATATCAGCCACTTACAAAATACTGAACCATCTGTATGTACGTTATTTGCATGATCTGTCATTTGGCCTTCATGCAGAATGCCTGTATTTTCCAAGGACTCGACGCCAACCCTTGAAGCCCATGAACCCCGAAAAACTCGAATTGCTGATCACCCGCGAAATGCCCTTCGGCAAGTACAAGGGACGCATCATCGCCGACCTGCCCGGCCCCTACCTGAACTGGTTTGCCCGTGAGGGTTTTCCTCACGGCGAGCTGGGCGGTTTGCTCGCTTTGATGCAGGAAATCGACCACAACGGCCTGTCAGAACTGCTGGAGCCGCTGCGCGTAAAGCACGGCAAACCCGCCCCCCGCCATTAAGAGCCCACGCTATGCCAAGGAATGCAGACAACGAATGTCACTGGCACGCCATCGCCCAGCGCTATGAGCTGGAGCCTGGCCCGATCAATCTGGAAAACGGCTACTTCGGGCGCATGAGCCGTGCTGTGCAGGCGCAGTATCTGGAGCATGTGGCCTTTATTAACCGCAGCAACTCGCTGTATGTGCGTCAGCGCTTCGAGCAAGGTGAAAATGTCGAGATCCGTCAGCAACTGGCCGGGCTGATCGATGCCGACCCGGAGGCGATCGCTTTCACCCGCAACGCCACCGAGGCTTTGCAATCGCTGATCCGCAACTACAACAGCCTGCAACCAGGCGATCAGGTGCTGATCAGTGATCTGGAGTACGACACGGTCAAAGGCGCCATGCGCTGGTTGGCCGGTGTTCGCGGCGTGGAAGTCGTCGAACTTGCCCACGCCCACCCAGCCAGTTTCGACAGCCTGGTGCAGACCTATCGCAATGCGTTCGTGCAGTACCCGCGCCTCAAGCTGATGGCGCTGACCCATGTCACCCACCGCACCGGCCTGGTGATGCCGGTCGCAGCCATCGCTAAAGCGGCCCGTGAGCATGGCGTGGACGTGATTCTTGATGGCGCCCATGCGTTGGGCCAGATTGACTTCAACCTCGCCGAACTGGGCATTCAGTTCGCCGGGTTCAACCTGCATAAATGGATCGGCGCGCCGCTGACCCTGGGTTTTCTGTACATCGCCCCGGAGCGCCTGGCCGATATCGACCCGGACATGGGTGAGTTTCACTACCCCGCCAGCGACGTGCGTGCGCGCACCTCCTACAGCACGCCGAATTTTCCGGCGTTGATGACCTTGCCGTTGGTGCTGGAGGAACATCGCAACCTCGGCGGCTCGGCGGCCAAGGGTGCGCGCGTCAATTACCTGCGTGATCGCTGGGTCAGCCAGGTGCGCGGGTTGCCGGGGATTGAGGTGCTGACACCGGATGATCCGCGGCTGTATTGCGCGATTACGGCGTTCAAGTTTACTGGGCGGGATCAGACGGCGATGGCGGATCGGTTGCTCAAGGAGTACGACCTGTTTACCACCACGCGCACAGGTGCGGCGTTTGGAACCTGTATTCGGGTGACGCCTGGGCTAGTGACGTCGGCGGCAGACATCGATGTGTTGGTCAACGCAATAACTGAGTTAAGCACGGACTAAAACTGTGGGAGCTGGCTTGCCTGCGATGGCGGTGTATCAGTAGAAACATCCTAACCTGACCCACCGCTATCGCAGGCAAGCCAGCTCCCACAGTTGATCGGAGTTGAATGTGAGTTTTTTGCAGGCAAAAAAAAGCGGTACACCGACCAAGTGCACCGCAAAAATGCCGTTAAGCACAGCAACAACGATTCGGTAAATCAGATCAGTCCAGCAGTGCCAGCGCCTGTGCGGTGACTTCCTGGATACGGGCCCAGTCGCCGTTCTTGACCCATTCAGGGTCCAGCATCCAGCTACCGCCCACGCACATCACGTTTTTCAACGCCATGTAGTTTTTGATGTTGGCCGGGCCAACGCCGCCGGTTGGGCAGAATTTAACTTCGCCGAACGGGCCGCCCAGGGCCTTGATTGCAGCCACGCCGCCGCTGACTTCGGCCGGGAACAGCTTGAAGCGGCGATAACCCAGGCCATAGCCTTCCATGATGCCGGAAGCATTGCTGATGCCAGGCAACAGCGGAATCGGGCTGTGCACCGAGGCTTCCAGCAGGTCACGGGTAATGCCGGGGGTGACGATGAACTGCGAACCGGCAACCTCGGCCGCTTCGAGCATGTGGCGGTCGAGTACGGTGCCGGCACCGGTGCACAGTTCAGGGCGTTGCTCGCGCAGTACCTGAATGGCCTTGAGGCCGAACTCGGAGCGCAGGGTCACTTCCAATGCGGTCAAACCGCCGGCTGCCAGGGCATCGGCCAGCGGCAGGATGTCCTGTTCGCGGGCGATGGTGATCACCGGCAGGATCCGCGCCTTGGCGCAGAGGCTGTCGATCAGGGCAACTTTGTCCGCCATGGACACGGTCGGTTGAGGGCTTTTCATAGCGGCTGATCCTTGGCTCATGGGCACCAGTAAATCTCTAAAGTAGGTTGCAAAAACGCGCGAATCGGCATGGCAGCAACGTCGTCACTGGCCAGCGCGGCGCTCAAGGTGGTCAATTTCGAACTGCCGGAAATCGACAGCACGGTGTAATGGGCCGTGGCCAGCAGCGCGCGACTCATGGTCAGGCGTTGGTGCGGCACAGTCGGCGCCAGCATCGGCCAGCAACGGCGCGTGCCTTCAGGCTTGAGCGCCTCGCCCAGGTTGGGGCTGTTGGGGAACAGCGATGCGGTGTGGCCGTCATCGCCCATGCCGAGTACCAGCACATCGATCGCGGGTAGCTCTGCCAACTGGCGATCGGCCAGTTCGGCGGCGTCTTCCAGGTTCGCGGCAACGTTGTACAGGCTGAGGAACTTGGCCTTGGCCGCCGGGCCCTGGAGCAAATACTTTTTCAACAGGCCGGCATTGCTGTCGGCATGTTCCACCGGCACCCAGCGCTCGTCGGCCAGGGTGATGGTGACCTTGGACCAGTCCAGGCCTTGTTTGGCCAGGTTCTGAAAAAACGCCACGGGGCTGCGGCCACCGGACACGACCAGGGTCGCTTCGCCACGGGCACTGATGGCCGCGCGCAGTTGCTCGGCCACGTCAGTGGCCAGACCATCGGCCAGCAACACCGGCGTGCGGTACTCATGGGCAGTCACGCCCTGAGGCAGTTTCAATTCAGATATCGCCATACCACGACCTCCCATCCCGCGTGATCAGTGCAATTGAGCTCATCGGCCCCCAGGACCCCGCCGCATACGGCTTGGGCGCATCACCGGATTTTTTCCACCCGGCGATCAACTGGTCACACCACTTCCACGCGGCTTCGATTTCATCTTTGCGAACAAACAGGTTCTGATTGCCGCGCATTACTTCCAGCAACAGCCGCTCGTAGGCATCGGGAATCCGTGCACTGCGATAGGTGTCGGAAAAATTCAGTTGCAGCGGGCCGCTGCGCAGTTGCATGCCCTTGTCCAGGCCTTGCTCTTTGGTCATCACGCGCAAGGAAATACCTTCGTCCGGCTGCAGGCGGATGATCAGTTTGTTGCTGATCTGCAGGCGCTGCTCGGGGGCGAAGATATAGTGGGACGGTTCCTTGAAGTGAATGACGATCTGCGACAGCTTTTGCGGCATGCGTTTGCCAGTACGCAGGTAGAACGGCACGCCAGCCCAACGCCAGTTGCGGATATCGGCACGCAGGGCGACGAACGTCTCGGTGTCGCTCTGGGTGTTGGAGTTCTCTTCTTCCAGGTAGCCTGGCACCGGCTTGCCGGCGCTGTAGCCGGCGATGTACTGGCCGCGCACCACTTGGGTGGTCAGGCCTTCCGGGCTGATCGGCGCCAGGGCCTTGAGCACCTTGACCTTCTCGTCACGGATGCTGTCGGCGGACAGGTCGGCCGGTGGGTCCATGGCGATCAGGCACAGCAGCTGCAGCAAGTGATTCTGGATCATGTCACGCAGTTGGCCGGCCTTGTCGAAGTAACCCCAACGGCCTTCGATACCGACCTGCTCGGCCACGGTGATTTCCACGTGGGAAATGTAGTGCTGGTTCCACTGGGTTTCGAACAGGCTGTTGGCGAAACGCAGCGCAATCAGGTTCTGTACGGTTTCTTTGCCCAGGTAGTGGTCGATGCGGTAGGTGCGGTTTTCCGGGAAAAACTGCGCCACGGCGTCGTTGACCTTGCGCGAGGATTCCAGGTCCGAACCGATGGGTTTTTCCAGCACCACGCGGGTGTTGTCCGCCAGGCCGACCTTGGCGAGGTTCTCGCAGATCGCGCCATACACCGCCGCCGGGGTGGCGAAATAGGCGATCAGGCGTTTCTCGCTGCCGACTTTTTCGGCCAGAGCGACGTAGTCATCGGCTTTCATGAAGTCGACGTGCACGTAGGCCAGACGCGCCAGGAAGCGCGCGGCCACAGCTTCGTCGAGTTCCTTGCCGACGTAGTTACGCAGTTCTTTTTCGATATGGGCCAGGTGCTCCTGCTCGGAACCGGCTTCACGGGCCAGGCCCAGGATGCGCGTATCGTCGTGCAGCAGCCCGGCGCCATCGAGTTGGTAGAGGGCAGGAAATAACTTGCGCAGCGCCAGATCACCCAAGGCGCCAAACAGGGCAAAGGTGCAGGGTTCTACGGTTATCGAAGGCATGATGTTTGTTCTTTTATCAAGTTAAGCTACAAATACCTTTTTTCAAGGCATCACTCAAGGAAAAATGTAGTAATAACCACAACATTTTCCCGAAATACGCATTCCGAGTGGTGGTGTTCAGCTACCCTCAGTAGGATAGGCCACCGCAAAGGGCCACTCGTCGATGGGTTACCGCCCTTTATTTGCATCGTCGCCCGAAGGAAAGACTGAATGGACCGCGTGCGAAATCTTCTGGAACAGATCCGGAACCGCCTCGAAGAATTGAACAAGGCCGAGAAAAAAGTCGCCGAGGTCATCCTGCAAAACCCTCAGCAGGCGACCCGCTTCTCGATCGCCGCCCTCGCCCAAGCCGCCTCGGTCAGTGAACCGACGGTCAACCGTTTCTGCCGTTCGTTCGGCGTCAGCGGTTACCCTGAACTTAAATTGCAGCTGGCGCAAAGTCTGGCCAGTGGTGCGGCGTATGTGAGCCGCGCCGTGGAGGCCGATGATAACCCTGAGGCCTACACCCAGAAGATCTTTGGCAGCGCCATTGCCTCTCTGGACAGCGCCTGCCAGGCCCTCGACCCGGCGCTGATCAGCAAGGCCGTGGATTTGTTGATCCAGGCGCGGCAGATCCACTTCTTTGGCCTGGGCGCTTCGGCACCGGTGGCCATGGATGCGCTGCACAAGTTCTTCCGTTTCAACCTGGCCGTGACCGCCCATGCCGACGTGCTGATGCAGCGCATGATCGCGTCTGTGGCGCATACCGGCGAGCTGTTTGTGATCATTTCCTACACCGGGCGTACGCGGGAGCTGGTGGAAGTGGCGCGTATCGCCCGGGAAAACGGTGCGTCGGTACTGGGCGTGACTGCCGAGAACTCGCCCTTGGCCAAGGCCAGTACGGTGAGCTTGAACATTCCATTGCCGGAAGACACTGACATCTACATGCCGATGACGTCGCGGATCATTCAGTTAACGGTGCTGGACGTGCTGGCAACCGGCATGACCTTGCGCCGCGGGGTGGATTTCCAGCCGCATCTGCGCAAGATCAAAGAGAGCTTGAATGACAGCCGGTATCCGGTGGGGGATGAGTTTAACTAGCAGCAATCTCCACCAGCAGTACCGACCCTATCGCAGGCAAGCCAGCTCCCACAGTGGACCGAGCTGCCCATTTGGAATGCATTCCCCTGTGGGAGCTGGCTTGCCTGCGATAGCGCCATAAGCTCCACCACTAAACCCCGGCCCGCGCCTGCAAACTCAGGTGCGCCCGCTCCCCCGGCGCCAGACTGGCTGCCGCCATCGCCGACTCCACACACACAAACCCCGACGCCTCGTTAAAGCTCACGCCCAACAACGGCCGGCTGCCTGGATGCCACACCACGGTGTCAGCGCTGTCGCCGGTGTCGATGCACAGCTCACGTTGCCAGGCGTGGTCCTTGAGCTGCAGTTCACCCTCATGCTGGAACACCCGCTGGCATCCACCATCCACCCTTAGCTCGCCTTCCTGCTGGCAAACCTGGCGACTGAGCTGGTCATAACCTTGCGCGCCATCGAGCCCAGACAGCGCTATCTCGTCGACGTGACCAATACGCCAGTAAGCGTGCAACGCATGGCTCAGCTGGCACGGCAATTCGTCCTGGTGCTCGGTGCTCAAGCGCAACTCAAGGGTTTCGCCCAGGTGCGCGTGCAGGTCGACCTGCCAGTCGCACAGCTGCAATTGCCAGTGCAGGCGCACGCCGTCGTCGTCGGTGCTGCTGTCGAGCAGTTTCCAGTCGATCAGCCGCGCCCAGCCATGGGACGGCCAGGCGTTTTCGCTCGGATGGCGCCCATACCAGGGCCAGCACACCGGCACGCCACCACGGATGGCGCCGACTTGTGGCCACTTGGCTGCGCACCACAGCCAGGGTTTCTGGCCTGTGGGCTGAAAGTGCAGCAATTGCGCACCCTGGCGGCTGAACACCGCCTGGCACAGCGGATGGTCGATCACCAATACATCGCGCATCTGAAAGCGCTCCCAGGCGAACACCGGTTGTTCACGCAGGGATTTGAAAAAGCGTTGCAGCGGATGCTCATGCATGTGCCACGGTCCTGGAGTTCATGGTTGCTCAAGCTTGGTTACCCTGTGGGAGCTGGCTTGCCTGCGATGGCATCGCCTCGGCCATCCAGGCAGACCGCGTCGTTTGCATCGCAGGCAAGCCAGCTCCCACATGGGTAGTGCAGCGCGCCCCAAAAAAAGCGGGTAGCCATGGCTACCCGCAAAATGCGCACAGAGAGAAGGAGCTTATCGCAACAGCGTTAGAACGTAGACTGAATTTTCAGGCCGGCTACCAACGCGTTGTCGACTTTATCGACGCCACCTGGGTGGGTAACGTATTGCAGGTTAGGACGCACGGTCAGCCAGTTGGTGACGTGGAAGCCGTAGTTGATTTCAGTGTTGTACTCGGTGTCACGCAGCGGCGCGTAGCCCACCTGATCGTAGTCGGTGAAACCACCGGCTGCGTTCAGCAACTCTGCGTTTTTCCTCACGTCCTGGTTGACATGGATGCGGGAGAAACCGATACCGACGTCATCTTTTGGACGCGCATCGAACGGGCCTTTGTAGACCAGCATCAACGACTGATAGTTGTCGACGAGGTTGGTGTCCTTGTCGTGGAAGGTGGCGTTGGCCGCGATGTTCAGGCCGCGCGACGCGTCGCCGTTATGGGTGGTAAGTTGCTGCTGCACAACGCCCCAATAGCCGCTTTTGCTGCTACGGGTACGGTAAGCCAAGCCTGAGGTGGCGGCATCGTTGCCGTTAACGTCTTCACGTACGTCGCTGGCATCCGCGGCGCTCTTGTAGTAACCCACGCGGTATTCGCCCGGCAGGCCATTGACCTTCGGCGACCAGACCAACTCCACCGGAATCACGGTGCCCTTGGTGCCGCTGCCGCTGAGTTTGAAGCCATTGCCGTGCTCAAGCTGCGACGGGTTCTGGTTGTACGCACCGATCTGCGCATACAGCTCAGGCGTGATGTTGTACTTCACGCGGATAGCGGCCTGGGCGACCGGCCAGTTGTACCAGGTGTTTACATAGTTACCCACCTGCGAGCCGCAGAACGACAGGTTCTGGAAGTCGCATGGGAAGGTGTTGAAGTCTTCGCCTTCACCGAAGTAACCGAGTTTCACGTCCAGCTTGTTATCGAACATCTGGTGCTGAATCCAGAACTGGGTCAGACGCACCATGTGGCCACGACCATAGACTTCCATCGACGAACTCAGCGTGCCGGCACGCGGGTCACCGATACGGTCGTTGGAGATGTTTTGGCCATTACGGTTGGTCAACTGGATCTTGGCCTGGGTGTTGTCCCAGCCCCACAGCTTTTGCAGATCGAGCGCTACGCCCAACCCAAACTGGTCGGAGTAACGGCCGGTCTTGTCGTCGTTATAGCCGCCGTGCAGGTTGGCGCCCATTTCCCCTACGTAGTCAGCCTTGATGTCGATACCTTGCTCGATCAGCTTGGTACGCTCGCCACCCCAATCGCCGGTCATCCACTTGGAATCGGCGCTGAATGCATCGGCCGCCATCGCATTGGCGGACAATACCAGGGCTGCTGCTGCTGACAGTTGGCAGATCAGCCGAGTGTTGTTGTGTTGCTTTTTCATCCCTACATCCTCGTCTTTATTGTTATTTAACTGTTTTTATCTAACGCGGGTTACTTTTTTTAACCAAAACAACAAGTTATCTGCTTCAGCGGCCTTTGAATTGGGCCACGTTGTCGGCATGCCCGTGTGCAGGCAATGAGGCAGCAGTGCCCAAGCGTTCGCCGGTTTTGGCGTCGAACAGCAATACCTTGGCCGGGTCGAATTGCAGGGTCAGGGTCTCACCGACCTGCGGTGCAACGTCCGGCGCGAGGCGGCAGCAGACTTTGGTGTCGTTGAGTTGCACAAACACCAACGTGTCCGGACCGGTTGGCTCAGTGACCTGGACTTCGGCACGAATGCTCGACGACCCATTCGCTTCACCCGTGGCCAGAACAATTTGCTCCGGGCGCAGACCCAGGATCACATCGCGATCTTCAAGCCCAGCATCACTCATACCCAGCGGCAGCTCGCAACGGGCCTGGCCGCTGTCGAGCAGTGCCACCAGGCGACCGTCCTTGCGTTGCAGGCGCAAAGGTATGAAGTTCATTGGAGGTGAACCGATAAAGCTTGCCACAAACAGGTTGGCCGGGTCGTTATAGATTTCTTTCGGCGTGCCAAATTGTTGAATGATGCCGTCCTTCATCACCGCCACTTTATCGCCCAGGGTCATTGCTTCGATCTGGTCGTGGGTGACGTACACGGTGGTGGTTTTCAGGCGCTGGTGCATCAGTTTCATTTCGGTGCGCATCTCGACACGCAGCTTGGCGTCGAGGTTGGACAGCGGTTCGTCGAACAGGTAGATCTTCGGCCGACGTGCCAGGGCGCGGCCCATGGCCACACGCTGTTGCTGGCCACCGGACAACTGACCTGGCTTGCGGTTAAGCAGGTGCTCGATCTGCAGCAGCTTGGCCACGCGCGCCACTTCGGCGTCGATATCCGCCTGGGGCATCTTGCGGATCTTGAGGCCGAACTCGATGTTCTCGCGCACGCTCATGGTCGGGTACAGCGCGTAGGACTGAAACACCATGGCGATGTCACGGTCCTTGGGGCTCATGCCGCTCACGTCCTGGTCGCCGATCATGATCGCGCCGCCGGTGATGGTCTCAAGGCCGGCGATGCAGTTCATCAGCGTGGATTTACCGCACCCCGAAGGGCCGACCAGAATCAGGAACTCACCCTCTTTGATCGACAGTTCGATGTTCTTCAAGGTGTCGGGCAGGCCGGCGCCATAGGTCTTGTTTACATTGCGAAGTTCGAGCGTAGCCATGATTACCCCTTGACCGCGCCGGCCGTGAGGCCGCGCACGAAATACTTGCCTGCGATCACATAGACCAGCAGGGTCGGCAGCCCGGCGATCATCGCCGCCGCCATATCCACGTTATATTCCTTGGCCCCGGTGCTGGTGTTGACCAGGTTGTTCAGCGCCACCGTAATGGGCTGCGAGTCGCCGCTGGAGAACACCACGCCAAACAGGAAGTCGTTCCAGATCTGGGTGAACTGCCAGATCAGGCAGACCATGATGATCGGCGTCGACATCGGCAGAATGATCAGCCGGAAGATGGTGAAGAAACCTGCACCGTCCAGTCGCGCCGCCTTGATCAGAGCATCTGGAATGCTCACGTAGTAATTACGGAAGAACAGCGTAGTAAACGCCAACCCGTAGACCACGTGCACAAACACCAGGCCCGTGGTGGTACTGGCCAGGCCCATCTTGCCGAGGGTGAACGAGGCCGGCAGCAGCACGGTCTGGAACGGCAGGAAGCAGCCGAACAGCAGCAAGCCGAAGAACAGCTGCGAACCTTTGAAGCGCCAGAACGACAGCACATAGCCGTTCAACGCGCCGATGGCGGTGGAGATCAGTACGGCCGGAACGGTGATCTTGATCGAGTTCCAGAAGTAACCGTCAACGGTGGCCCAGGCCTTGACCCAGCCGATGCCGGTCACGACGGTCGGCCAGCTCAGCAGGTTGCCGGTACTGATGTCTTCGGGGGTTTTGAAGCTGGTCAGCAGCATCACCACCAGCGGCACCAGGTACAGCAGCACGGCGAGGATCAGCACCGCGTAGATCGCGATGCGACTCAGGCTGATGGCAGGTTTGGAGGCGAGACTAGTCATTGCGCTTGGTCCTCAGCTCGGAATACAGGTAAGGCACGATGATCGCGAGGATCGCGCCGAGCATCAGGATTGCACTGGCCGAGCCCATGCCCATCTGGCCACGGCTGAAGGTGAACGAGTACATGAACATCGCAGGCAGGTCGGACGAGTAGCCCGGGCCGCCGGCGGTCATGGCCGCTACCAGGTCGAAGCTCTTGATCGCGATGTGCGCGAGGATCATCACCGCACTGAAGAACACCGGGCGCAGGCTTGGCAGCACCACGCTCCAGTAGATGCGCGGCAGGCTGGCGCCATCGATTTGCGCGGCGCGCACGATCGACTGATCAACGCCACGCAGGCCGGCCAGGAACATCGCCATGATGAAGCCCGAGGCTTGCCACACGGCGGCAATCACCAGGCAGTACACCACGCGGTCGGGGTCGATCAGCCAGTCGAGACGGAAGCCTTCCCAGCCCCAGTCACGCAGAAGTTTGTCCAGGCCCATGCCCGGGTTGAGCAGCCATTTCCAGGCCGTACCGGTCACGATCATCGAGAGCGCCATCGGGTACAGGTAAATGGTGCGGATAAAGCCTTCGCGGCGGATTTTCTGGTCGAGGAAAATCGCCAGTGTCACGCCGATCACCAAGGTGATGCCGATAAACATCCCGCCGAACAGCGCCAGGTTCTTGCTCGCCACCCACCAACGGTCGTTGTCGAACAACCGCGCGTATTGTGCAAGACCGGCCCATTTGTAGCTGGGCAGAAACGTGGACGTGGTGAACGACAGCACGAATGTCCACAGGATGTAGCCGTAGAAGCCCACCAGCACGATGAACATGCTCGGCGCCAGCACCAGCTTAGGGAGCCAGCGCTGCAGCGCATCGAACGGCGAGGCCTTGCTGAACACAGCAACAGAACTCATGGGAAAATCCAGTACAGGGAAAAAGGACTACAGGAGCAAGCCTTGTGAGGGGTCAGGGGGTTTCCCCTCACAAGGACCAGCCGTGCTAACCGTTACTTGGCAGACTTGATCGCAGCGCCGAGTTTCTTGGCGGTGTCGGCCGGGTCGGCTTTCGGGTCGTTGATGTAGTTGGTCACGACATCAAAGAACGCACCTTGTACCGCCAGGGTAGTGGCCATGTTGTGGGCCATACTTGGCTGCAGGCCACCGGTCTTGGCGTCCGCCAGGAAGTCTTTGGCAGCGGTCTGGGCGCAGGAGTCGAAACCGAGCTTGTCCATTTCATTGAGCATGTCGGTACGAACCGGGATCGAGCCTTTGTTGATGCTGAAGACTTTCTGGAAGTTTTCACCCAGTACCACTTTGGCGATGTCCTTCTGACCTTCCTGAGTGCCCTTGTCTTTAACCTTGAACACCGCCAGGGAGTCGATGTTGTAGGTAAAGGCTTTGTCGGTACCCGGGAAGGCTACGCACTCGTAGTCTTTGCCGGCGACTTTCTTGGCGGCAGTCCACTCGGACTTGGCCCAGTCACCCATGATCTGCATGCCGGCCTTGCCGTTGATGACTTTGCCGGCTTCCAGGTTCCAGTCCTGGCCTTTGCCGTCGACGTCCATATAGGTCGCGACCTTTTTAAGCTCAGTCAGGGCCTTGACCATTTGCGGGCCGGTCAGCGCGTCGTTATCCAGGTCAACCAGGGCTTTCTTGTAGCCGTCGGCACCCATCACCGACAGTACGACCGCTTCAAATACGGTGCTGTCCTGCCAAGGCTGGCCACCGTGGGCGAGCGGGATGAAGCCTGCGGCCTTGAGTTTGTCGCCGGCTGCGTAGAATTCTTCGAGGGTGGTCGGGTTCTTGGTGATACCGGCTTTCTTGAAGACTTCCGGATTGATCCACAGCCAGTTTACGCGGTGAATGTTGACCGGCACGGCAACGTAGTTACCTTCGTACTTCACGGTATCGGAGACTTTCTTGTCGAGCAGCGAGTCCCACTTTTCTTCTTTGGCGACGTCTTTAAGCACGTCGGTGTCGAGCAAGCCAGTGGACGCCCATTCCTGAATGTCCGGGCCTTTGATCTGGGCAACGCCTGGCGGGTTGCCAGCGACTGCGCGGCTTTTCAGCACAGTCATTGCAGTGGCGCCACCGCCACCGGCTACGGCGCCGTCTTTCCAGACGAAGCCATCTTTCTCAACTTGAGCCTTCAGTACGTCTACTGCTGCTTTTTCACCGCCTGAGGTCCACCAATGCACAACTTCAACCGTCCCTTTCGAGTCGGCGGCAAATGCACTGAGGGGAAACAACGAGGCAATGGAAATAGCAACGGCGAGGCGATTAATCGCGTTCATCTGAATACCTTTTCTTGTTGTTATGCATGCAAGTCTAGAGCTTGCGCTGCACGGAGTTTAAACATGGATTTTTAGCGCGCAGGTAACAAAGGGACGCACAAATGTCACCACTTGGTGACATAGCATCCTTGACCCAATGCGCTGGTCATACTCGGTGACAAGGGTAGTACAGGCAGTACGACCGCTTGCCAGGCATGGTACAGGTCCGGCTTGCCACCCCAGATCTTGCTGCTGGGCTGGTTGTGCGGGCTGAGTTCGTGGTGCCAGCTGCCGTTGATACGGTCGATAAAGTGGCTTTCGCAGAACTCCCAAAAGCGCCGATACCAGGTTTCGTAATGCAGCTCGCCAGTGCGTTTGAGCAAAGCCTGGGCCGCCGCGCTGGCTTCGGCATGGGTCCAGTGCAGGCGCTCGCGCACCACTGGCTGGTGCTTCCAGTCCAGGGTGTAGACGATGCCGGGAGCGCCGTCCACGGCCCAGGCGTATTCGCAGGCGCTGGCGAACAGGCCGCGGGCGTCGCTCACCAGCCAGTCCGGCGTGGCCAGCCCGGCTTGCAGGCGTGCGGCTTCCAGGTGCAGCACCAAACGTGCCCATTCGAAACCGTGGCCGGGGGTGATGCCATACGGGCGGAAGCCATCGGCAGGGTTGTCTTCGTTGTAGCCGAGCAAGGGTTGCCAGTGCGTGTCGAAATGCTCGATCACCATGAACTGGTTGCCGGCAGCGTGAGTGTGGATAACGCGCTCGACAATGCGCAGCGCGCGGTCCAGCCAGCGTGTTTCACCGGTGACATCGGCCAGTGCCAGGAAGGCTTCGGTGGCGTGCATGTTGCTGTTGGCGCCGCGATAGGCTTCGACGCCGCTCCAGTCCTGGGCGAAGGACTCGAGCATCACGCCCTCCTCCTCGCTCCAGAAGAACTGGTCGATGATATGCACGGCGTCGTGGAGCAGGTTCTGCGCACCGGGTGCGCCGGCCACTACGGCAGAGCTGGCAGCCAGGGCAACGAACGCGTGCAGGTAAGCGGCTTTGCCACGGTTGCCATCCAATGCGTTGGGCGCGGCGAACCAGCCGCCGTGTTCGCTATCGCGCAAGGGGCCACTGAGGGCGGCAACGCCATGGGCAACCAGGTCGGCATAACCCGGCACCCCCATGGCATGGGCCATGGCAAAGCTGTGGGTCATGCGCGCCGTGTTCATGGTTTCGGCGTGGGCGTCGGCCGGCAGTTGGCCGTTGCCGTCAAGGTTGCCAAAGCCGTCTGGCAGGCGTGAGGCTTTGGCGAACGCCAGCAGACGTTGGCCTTCGCTGGCGAGCCAGGCGTGATGGGCAGGTGCGTTCAGCCAACTGCTGGCAGGCAGTGGTTGCATGGTCATGGGTAGCCCTTTTTATTTTTTATGGGATGACCGGAGTCTAAACAAGGGCGCGATGGGGGCAAGTAACGAAGGGGATGGGAAATGTCACCACCTGGTGACATTTGATCGTTCCCACGCAGAGCCCGTCGATCGTTCCCACGCTCCGCGTGGGAATGCAGCCCGTGGCGCTCTGCGCCACCCCTGCACAACCCGGCAGCGGGACGCGGAGCGTCCATGGCGGCATTCCCACGCAGAGCGTGGGAACGATCATTGGCCCAGTGGGGTGACCCGCGCTGGCGCGTTGAGCTGTTGGTTAAGGTTCTGCACCTGGCTCTGCAAGGTAGTGATGTTGCGCGTGGTCTGGATGCGGAACACGTCAAACTCTTTATTGGTTGGCGCATCACTATTGGCGGGCTGGTTCTCCTGCGCGCTTTTGAGCACCACCAGGTCCTGTTCCAGGCGGGCGATGGCCGCCGGGTTGCCTTGCTTTTTAAGGGCCGCCACGTCGGCGGACAGATCCTTGACCTCACCCTGCGCCGCCTTAAGTGTGGCCACGGCATCGGTCAGCGCCTGCACCTGGCCTTGCAGCTTGGCATTCGCGCTCGACAGTTCAGTGGTGCTGGCACTCATCTGGGCCAGGCGCTGGTCGAGTTCGGTTGCCTGCCCGGCCACGCCGACTTGCTGCTTGCCTTGCTCCAGCAATTGGGTTTCCAACTGCTTGATCTGCAACTTGAGGGCTTCGCTGCCGTTGTTGACGTTGGCCTCGCTGGCCACCACCTTGCCGGAAATGTCTTGCAGGCGCCCCGCCGCTTCTTCGCTGATGCGTGCAAAGCTTTCCTGGGTGGCGACCAACTGCTGGCCCATCAGGGAAATCTGCTGGAAGCTCCACCAGGCAAGCCCGGCGAAGGCGATCAGCAGCGCGCCGACCAAGGCCCACAGGGGGCCGGTGCTGGCGCTCTTGACCTTGACCACCTTGGTTGTGCGCGAGCGCACGGAGGTGGCGGGAGTCGGCTCGAAATCATCATCGTCCCCGATGTCAGCCCGCAGGCTGGGAACGTTGTCGAAATCGTCTTTGGCATCGTTACGCATGAATCAACCCTGAATCGGTGAGATGGCGACCGGAAAAGCCGAGCGAGCGGAGTATAAACCCCGTTGGCGCCGCATTGATCGACCCGGAAGCCTGAATTCGGTTCCCGATGTGTTGCTGGTTGTGAGCTTATTTCAGCCCCGGCTCCTGAGCTTTCCACCAACTGCAGAACTCATCGAGCGCCGTCCACAGGCTGACCTTGGGCTCGTAGTCGAGATAATGCCTGGCACGGCTGATGTCCAGGGTGAAATCTTTGTTCATGACCTGCATGCCCAGGCGCGACAACGACGGCTCCGGGCGGCCCGGCCACATTGCGCAGAATGCCTCGTTCAACGCCGCCACGCTGTAGGACAAACCGTACGACCGATACCGGGTGACCTGGGGCATGTCCATCTGGCGCATTACATAATTGACCACATCCCACACTGGCACCGGCGCGCCATTACTGATGTTGTAGGCCTTGCCCAACGCCGAGCCGGTGGCGAGCAAGCTGCTGAGCAGTGCCTCATTGAGGTTGTGCACACTGGTGAAGTCGACCTTGTTCAAACCATCACCGACGATAGCCAGGCAGTTCTTGCGCTGCATTTTAAGCAGGCGCGGGAAGATGCTCATGTCGCCGGCCCCGGTGACAAAACGCGGGCGAAGCGCAAGTACTTCGAGGCCGAACTCCTGGGCGCCAAACACCTTCTGCTCCGCCAGGTATTTGGTGGCGGCGTAGGGATGCTTGAAGCGCTTGGGCACTTGCTCCTCGGTCAGCCCCAGGTGGTCGCGGCCATCAAAGTAGATCGACGGCGACGACAAGTGCACCAAGCGCCCGACACGCTCCTTGAGGCAGGCCTCGACGACGTTTTCGGTGACCAGCACATTGCCCTGGTGGAAGTCCTGGTACTTGCCCCACAACCCGACGGCGCCGGCGCAATGCACCACGGCTTCGACATCGCGGCACAGCTCGCGCACCAGGTCGGCATCATTGAGATCACCCTGGATAAACTCGGCGCCGCGCCTTACCAGGTGCTCCACACCTTCGGCACGCCGCCCGTTGACCCGCACGTCCAGGCCCTGCTCCAGGGCGAAACGTGCAAAACGCCCGCCGATGAAGCCGCTTGCGCCGGTGACCAGAATTTTCATTTGTTACCCCATGCTCTTTCGTTTTTCATCGCTGTTGCCTTGACGCACGCCATCAGTCCAACGGCACCAACCATTGGCCACAGGCCTGGGCCAAGTGATCGGTCAGCAGCCCCAACAATTGCCCACCACTGCGCCAATGATGCCAGTACAACGGCACGTCGATGGGCTTATCTGGCAACAACTCGACTAAAGCGCCGCTTTGCAACTGGTCGCGCACCTGTAATTCCGGCACCAGGCCCCAACCCAGTCCGGCTTCGGTCAGGCGAATAAAACCTTCGGAGGACGGGCACAAATGGTGCTCGAAACCGCCGTCCACGCCCAGCGATGCCAGGTAGCGGTGCTGCAGGAAATCGTCCGGGCCGAACACCAGCGCCGGCGTGCGTGCCAACTGATCGGCACGCACGCCCTCGGGAAAATGCCGCGTTATAAATGCAGGGCTGGCCAACGCACGGTAGCGCATGGCACCGAGCAACAGACTGCGCGCCCCGGCCACCGGGCGTTCGCTGGCGCAGATACAGGCCGCCACTTCACCGGCGCGCATGCGCTTGAGGCCCACGGTCTGGTCTTCCACCACCAGGTCCAGCAACAAATGCTGCTCGGCGCAAAAGTCGCTGACGGCCTCGGCCCACCAGGTGGCGAGGCTGTCGGCGTTCAAGGCGATGCGCAGGCGCTCGGGCATGCCCTCCTCGTCCAGCGCTGGCACCTGGCTTTGCAGGTCGCGCTCGAGCAAGCGCACCTGTTGCACATGGTTGAGCAAACGTCGCCCGATGTCGGTGGGTGTAGGTGGCGTGGCCCGCACCAGCACCGGTTGGCCAATACGCGCCTCCAGTAACTTGATGCGCTGGGAAATCGCTGACTGAGAAAGCCCCAGTACCTGCGCGCCACGCTCGAAGCCGGCCTGCTCCACCACCGCCGCCAGGGCGGAAAGCAATTTATAGTCGAACATCAGTTTCTCTAATGAGCGATCAGCAATATTGGTTTTTCTTATACAGCGTGGGCCGGGAGAATGACCAGCATTGCTTCTCTTTATTAAAGGAATCCACACATGGCTGGCGAAACCGCCCTGGCAACCCTGCTGCGCAGCATGAGCCCTCATCTAAACGAAGGCGACTACGTGTTCTGCACTCTGCCCGACTCACGTATCCCGGCAGGTTGCGAGATCATCGGCAGCTTTCGCGAGCAGGAAGGTTTGACCCTGATTGTGGAGCGTGAGCAGGCGGAACACGCCGGGCTGGCCTTCGACTATGTGGCCGCCTGGATCACCCTGAATGTGCATTCGGCCCTTGAAGCCGTGGGCCTGACGGCGGCGTTTGCCAGCGCGCTGGGCAGCGCCGGTATCAGTTGCAACGTGATTGCCGGGTTTTATCACGACCACTTGTTCGTAGGCCGCGCCGATGCCGAGCGGGCCATGGATGTATTGCGCCAACTGGCAGCAAACGCGGAGTAATGGCTATGTGGCAAAGCTACGTAAACGGGCTGCTGGTGGCTCTCGGCCTGATCATGGCGATCGGCACCCAGAACGCGTTTGTATTGGCGCAAAGCCTGCGCCGTGAACATCACTTGCCGGTGGCGGCGCTGTGCATCGTGTGTGATGCAATTCTGGTCGCACTCGGGGTATTTGGCCTGGCTACCGTGCTGGCGCAAAACCCGCTGCTGCTGGCCGTTGCCCGCTGGGGTGGTGCGGCATTCCTGTTGTGGTACGGCACCTTGGCGTTGCGTCGAGCGTGTTCCCGACAAAGCCTGGAACAGGGGGCACACCTCAAAGTGCGTTCATTGCGCGCCGTGTTGCTCAGTGCCTTGGCAGTAACGCTGCTCAATCCCCATGTGTACCTGGACACCGTGCTGCTGATCGGCTCATTGGGCGCGCAACAAACCGAGCCCGGCGCCTATGTGGCCGGCGCTGCCAGCGCCTCGTTCCTGTGGTTCGCCACCCTGGCACTCGGCGCGGCGTGGTTGGCACCTTGGCTGGCGCGCCCGGCGACCTGGCGCCTGCTCGACCTTCTGGTCGCGGTGATGATGTTCAGCGTGGCCTACCAATTGATCAGTGCCGGATGAATATTCCAAAACGCTCTGGAACCTCTATCCCACACAGTTGTTGCGTGGTTTTGCCGCACCCCCGGTGCTATGATCCGGACCCTGCGCCGCAAAGAGTACAAACTCCCCGGCGCTTGTTTGGCCGCCCGTGATCGGCCTTGCGCTCACCGCAACTGACCTGATTAGGAGAATCATCATGGCTTTCGAATTGCCGCCGCTGCCCTACGCACACGATGCCCTGCAGCCGCACATCTCCAAGGAAACCCTGGAGTACCACCACGACAAGCACCACAACACCTATGTCGTGAACCTGAACAACCTGGTGCCTGGCACCGAGTTCGAAGGCAAGACCCTGGAAGAAATCGTCAAGTCTTCTTCGGGCGGCATCTTCAACAACGCCGCTCAGGTCTGGAACCACACTTTCTACTGGAACTGCCTGGCGCCAAACGCCGGTGGCCAACCGACCGGCGCACTGGCTGAAGCCATCAACGCAGCCTTCGGTTCGTTCGACAAGTTCAAGGAAGAGTTCACCAAGACGTCCGTCGGCACCTTCGGTTCCGGTTGGGGCTGGCTGGTGAAAAAAGCTGACGGTTCCCTGGCCCTGGCCAGCACCATCGGCGCCGGCAACCCGCTGACCAGCGGCGACACCCCGCTGCTGACCTGCGACGTGTGGGAACACGCCTACTACATCGACTACCGCAACGTGCGTCCAAAGTATGTGGAAGCGTTCTGGAATCTGGTCAACTGGAAATTCGTGGCTGAGCAGTTCGAAGGCAAAACCTTTACTGCCTAAGCACGGCTTGCCGTACAGCGGCTCACTTAGCTGAACTGCTAAAAAACCGGATCCCTCTTCAGGGGGGGCCGGTTTTTTTATGCCTGCTTCAAAGCCCGACTCTGAAGTATAAAAACATCATTATTCATAGCGAAAAATCATAAAGCACTGTCAGAATTCACAGGTTTTGAACAGAGAAACTTTGCATATCCTCTGATCTCCCTATCCGTCCTGAAGGCTCAGGACTGGCCAAGTAATAAGGAGATTAACCATGGCACACAACCCAATGGGCAAAGATCCGGCCGACTACGAAAGCCAGCCGATTTTTAATGCGACCACCCAGAAATACAACATGATCAACACCCGCACCGGGCTGTTCGAAGCGTGTATAAACATGCCAACAGTGACCGGCAACTCTGGATGCGGCCCGGTGTTCGACCCAAGTCTCTTTTATTCCCCAACGACAAACAATCTGAATGCGATCGGCGATGGTTGGGAGTTTTGTTTTACCCTCTTCAGTGAAGCCTATAAGGTCTTGACACTCCACACAGGAGAAACCCTGAAGTTGGAAAAAGGCAAGAACCTGAAACAACCGGCCGTCATTGTTGAATGGGGTAACGATGACACTTTAACCGTTTACCGCAAGGGCGGCAGAACAGAAGTATTGTTCAAGCTGGGAGACACATCATTTTACGTACCTCAATCACTGACCACCGACGGCTATAATTACTTATACTTCAGCTGGATTGCCACGCCCCATATCATAGACGGAAAAACCTATTATCAAATCAAGTTACAGACAGTCAAGGACAAGCTCCGCACCCTGATCAACATTGACTATACGCTTGCCGAAGAAGGTGCCCAACCGGCGAAAACACCTGCTACCCTAACTTACTGGCCAGACGATTCCGTTGAAACACTGCGTTATGTACTGACGATTGAGGACTATGCCCTTAAATCCGTCAAGCTTGCCGACGGTATCGAAACCAAGCTTGAGTACTTGGACCACAAGACTGCCGGCTGGCTGTTGATTACATACACCAGTCCTGACAATCAGGTTGAAGAGATTGAATACAGTGACAATGGTCTTTACTTTCCGGACAACCCTCAATTATCAGCACTGCCCTGTGCGGTCGACCACCATTTGCGGCCTAACGGTGGCGGGGAAATGGTCCCGACTTTTTTAAAGTACGAGAAGGAGTCAAATCATAAAACCTACACAACGACAAAGTTTAGTCTTGACCGCATAATCGCATACAAATACGACGCTATTACTAACGAGATTCTTTCCGAGACCGTCACCAGAACCTACGAGGGCAAGCCCGCCATTACCACTACGAAATACACGCTCTCGGCCGAGCCCAATGCAATAAAAAATGAACAGTCGGTGACCTATTCTAAAGACGGTAAAAGCCGAACAGCGAATATGCACACTCGCTTTGACAAAGATGCAGCGCTGATTTCGAACACACAATCTGGCAAAACCACTTCCTATCAATACTATGATGAGGGTAAGTTCCTCTCGAACAAACTAATATCCGAAACGCTATCACGCTCCGCCCTTCTGAACTTTCCTATCCACGAAAAAAAATATCTATACACCTCCATTTCCGACATGAGTGAAACACCACTTTTTCACGTGCAGGAAAACTACTACTCCGTATCAATCCCACTCTCAAAAACAACCTTCCAAACCTATGACTATTTTGAGGACAATGACTTTCGCAAAGGAAAACCAAAAAGTATCAATCTGGGAGGCGACCTATATAAGGCCATCACGCGCAACTTTGAATACACGCTAGGTGGCGTAAACGGTACAGAACTGACGACCATCGAGACGCTGGTGGACGAGACCGAAGAGTTGAAACCCGAGCGCAAGTCTTCAACGACCCAGAGCACCCTCAGCGGGCGCCTCATTCGTCAAGTGGACACCGATGGCAATCACGCCGAATACACTTATGATGCATTTGGACGGTTGGCGAGCCTCACACTGTGTGCACAAAGCCCAACCTATAAACAAACCACGACTTATGCCTATCCGGCCCCAGGCCAAGTGAAAAGCACCGAACCCAATGGGCGGGTGCGACTGAGCGAATACGATGGTCAAGATCGCCTGGTCAGGGAGTACGAATACACCACAGCGACTACAAAACGCTTGCTCAAGGAAATCAGCTATAACGATAAAGGGCAGGAGTTGCGCACCACTGAATACGATTATGTGGCAGACGGCACAGCGATCAGCGAATGGAGCCAGAACGTCTACGATGCCTGGGGTGAAATCGGCGGACAGCTCCACAGCGACGGTCGGCAAACGTTCAAACTGTATGACCCCGTCGCGTTGACACTGACGGAGTGGGCCGGCAAAGCCACCGATAAACATCGCAAGGTAACGACCTATAAGCCGGACGAGACGATCGAAAAAATCGAGTTTCTGGACCAGGCGGGCGCCATATTCCAAACCCAAAATGCAACCTACACCCTTAACAATCAAGTCCAACAACTAAGAACTCATAACGAGTTCGGCGTCAACACTGTCGACTACACGTATGACCACTACGGACGCGTTCTGACAGAGGCCCATGTCGAAGACGACAAAGGCCTGCTTCCCTTATTAAACCTTGCCTACACCTACCACTACACTTATCAACCGTTTTCGCCGAGCGACGAACCCGCGACCCTGGAGATCAGCTTCGGGATCGGCCTCCAGAAACATAGATTGGGGACACGAGAATTTGATAATTGGGAGCGTGTTACTTCCTTGGTGCGAGGCACCCTCGAAGAAACCTACACCTATGATGGCACCAGCCCGGCACCCGCTACCAAAAAAACCGCAGATGGCACCATCCTGGAGTACGAGTACATCAAGGAACTGGGCAATAAACCGAGTAAAGTCAGTAAAGCGCAATCCAGCCTGCAAAAGACATTCAGCTATGCCTACGCCGGGCAAAGCGCTTCAAGAGCCGTTGAGGGAGAGAGTGTTCTTGAAAACAGTCATAACCGCGATTTACTCGTGACCAGACAGCAGGTGCAAACTAAAGACGGCCAATCCAAAGCAGTGTCTTACAGCTACTCACCTGCAGGACGTCTGCTGCGTGAGACCGACGTGTTCGGTACCTCGACGGAGTTTCTCTACAGCCCAGGCGGGCAACGTATACGTAGCACAAACCAATTCTTCACCCGACACGAATACGACGACCAAGGGCAACTAAAACAAGAAGTGGTGGAGACCAGAAGTGGTGCAACACAGAGGGTGGAGGTCACTTACACCTATGACGCTCAGCAGCGTGAAATCAGCCGCCGTTTCGTTCCCATGGAAAACACACCGGTGGGCGTGGAAATAGCCACCACCTACTATGCCGACGGTAAATTCAAACAGGTCCAGCTGAAACGGGGCAGTACGGTCCTCGGCTCCCGCAACTTCACCTACACCGCAGGTGGACGGCTGAAATCATGCGAGACAGCAGGGGTGTGGAGGCCGAAAAATCCGAAAGGGGCCTTGATCGACAAGCAACAATTCACCTACGACGGGATGGGCAATGTACTCACCTGCGTCAGCACGTTCGCCGGCGCACACAATACCGCGACCTACACCTACAACAACTCGATGAGCTTTCGCCTCGAGGGAATCAAGAACACCCATGCGGACTACACAAAATCTGCGACCATAACGTATGACACCGCTGGCCGAGTCTCTCAAGACCTGAACGGTAGAAAGTACACCTATGACGGCTTGGGCCGGCTGGTACAAGCAGGGAGCACTCGCTACCGCTACGACCCCGACGATCGCCTAATGACGCGCAACGAGGGGGCCGACGAACGTCAAGTCATCTATAACGACCTCAAAGCCAGTGGCGAGTACGCTACAGAGAACAACGCCAGCTACCGGCATCTGTCTCCGGGCAGTGCTGCCTGCTACGCCCAAAGAACAAAGATGTCAGGTGCACAAAGAATCATCTACCAATGGTGCGACCAAAACGGCACGCCTCTTGTCAGCTTTGACGCAGTGGCCGACACCACGAAATTTCACGCCTATGACCCGTATGGCGGGCAATTCCCTGGAGATTCCGACTCATTACTCGGTAATAACGGCGAACTCTACGACAACACTACCGGACAATCCCCCATGGGCTGCGGTTATCGCTACTTGACCCCTGAAGCCCACCAGTTCCATGCCCCGGACAGCGAAAGCCCCTTCGGCAACGGCGGCCCCCACGCTTACGGTTACTGTACCGATAACGACCCCATTAACTTTCATGATCCCAGTGGTCACTTTTCAGTCAGCGAAAGACTGAGGAAGATTTGGGGAGACAACCTTCCTCAGCCACTCAGTCTCGGCAAACATGGAAGTCTGATTTCCACAATCATTTTTACCGGTATTGGAATACTCACCGCAATCTTGACCGGAGGAACGTCGCTGCTGTTTCACTCGATCGTCATCATATTGGCCGTTGCCTCATCTATCACCGCTATTACATCGGTACTTATTGCCGACATCGCGCCGGAACTGTCTAAAGGATTGGCCTGGGCTTCGCTGTTCTATGGGGTGCTCAGTGGAGGATTGTCACTGGGCTATAAAATTGCACAGCGGGCAGCGGTGTTTATGCGCTATTTGGGGAATACGGCCCGTAGTATCGGCAAAATCGTCGTTCAAAAGACGGCGGCCATTACACCAGCGCCGACCATGGTACGAGGACTCGACCGGCTATCCGATAACTTCAGTGCGCAAGCCTTCCTGCGTCGAGTAGAGCCATTTCCAATCTATGGCAAGCCTTTGGCAGTACTCGAAAAATTTGAAGTGTTAGGGGACACCAACACTGTGCTTTTCGCTATCACTGGCATCATTAGCAATTTGGGCACCTTAGAAGATTGGAAGCGTGCCGATGGTGTTAACACAGTCCTCGGTAACGGCAGCTGGCTGCCAAATGGCAGTTGGACGAAATTGCTCAAAATGGCCCGATAAACTTGTTCAACGGCAGCGGTAGCTACCGCCTTGAACAAACCTGAGCCTTTCGGCCCGACAGCCATTGCCGGGCTTTTTTCTAAAAAACACAATGTCATTGCTTGCGCGGGAACCCACTCGCGCTTTTTCTCCACGTAATCATTGAGAGGAATTGACCTCTTCCAGCTGTCGGAGAAATTACAATGAACATAAGTCCACTGACCGCCCTTCCTGTCGTTGGCGATCTGTTAAAAACTGCACTCCCCGTGGTAGGTGATGCGATCAAAGCAGTCGCACCGCTGATCCAACCGTTCGCGGATGCCATCGCGAAGAAAATCGGCGCAGGAAAAGCACAGGCCACAAGCCAAACCATCGAGTTTTCCAGCGACGCAAACGCGCAAAAGCTGTCGATCAAGTTCACCCAGTAACAACGGCTTACGCCTTCCTCGCCCCTGGCGTGGTTTTGGAGGTGGCAGGCGCAAAAACAGAGAGAGGGCGGGCATAACGCACCGTCCCTCTCTTCGATATGGGCAATTAAACCTTATCGATCAGAACTTGATCTGCTGCTGTTGCTTCGAAGCGTCGCCGGCAAAATTAATTGCAGTACCAGCCACGTTCCTGGCGACATCGGCAGCCATGCCCACGGCCTTGCCTACCATTGGCAATACCACGGGAGCCAAGGCTGCCGCTGCGGCTACTGCCGTACCCACGCCTGCTGCTGCGATCATCAGTAAATCCTCCAAAATTGAATGAAAGGTGTATTCCTCTCATGGCCTGGGTGGTGAGTTCCGAGGGTTTGGTTCCGGTTTTTGTAACTTTTTGCGGTTGCAGCAATGTCCCTTTGACTGCCATCCCGAGATTGCCAATACTCATGGCATATTGAGGCTACCCGCACGGAACAAGGAATGACCCTTTGAAGCTGGAACTCAAAAACAGCTTGTCGGTGAAGTTGCTACGGGTTGTGCTGCTCTCGGCATTGATCGTGGGCGTGACGCTGAGCGTGGCGCAGATCGTGTTTGATGCCTACAAGACGCGTCAGGCCGTGGCCGGTGACGCGCAGCGGATCCTCGACATGTTTCGCGACCCCTCGACCCAGGCTGTCTACAGCCTGGACCGCGAGATGGGCATGCAGGTGATCGAGGGCCTGTTTCAGGACGACGCCGTGCGCATGGCCTCCATCGGCCACCCCAACGAAACCATGCTGGCGGAAAAAAGCCGCGCCTTGCAGCAATCACCCACCCGCTGGTTGACCGACCTGATTCTTGGCCAGGAACGCACCTTTACGACTGCACTGGTTGGCAAAGGCCCCTATAGCGAGTACTACGGCGACCTGAGCATTACCCTCGACACAGCCACCTACGGCAAAGGTTTTATTGTCAGCTCGGTGATCATCTTTATTTCCGGCGTGCTGCGCGCCCTGGCCATGGGCCTGGTGCTGTACCTGGTGTATCACTGGCTGCTGACCAAGCCGTTGTCGCGGATTATCGAGCACTTGACCTCAATCAACCCCGACCGCCCCAGCGAACACAAGATCCCCCAGCTCAAGGGCCATGAACGCAACGAGCTGGGGCTGTGGATCAACACTGCCAACCAGTTGCTCGAGTCCATCGAGCGCAATACGCACTTGCGGCATGAGGCGGAATCGAGCCTGTTGCGCATGGCCCAGTACGACTTCCTGACCGGGCTGCCGAACCGTCAGAAGCTGCAGGAGCAGTTGGACAAGATCCTCACCGATGCCGGCCGCCGACAGCGCCGGGTGGCGGTGCTGTGCGTGGGGCTGGATGACTTCAAAAGCGTCAACGAACAGTTCACCTACCAGGCCGGCGACAAATTACTGCTGGCCCTGGCCGACCGCCTGCGCGCCCACAGCGGCCGCCTCGGCGCCCTCGCCCGCTTGGGCGGCGACCAATTTGCACTGGTGCAGGCCGATATCGACCAGCCTTACGAGGCCGCCGAGCTGGCGCAAAGTATCCTCGACGACCTGGAAGCCGAATTCGCCCTCGACCAGGACCAGATTCGCCTGCGCGCCACCATCGGCATCACCCTGTTCCCGGAGGACGGCGACAGCACCGAGAAGCTGCTGCAAAAAGCCGAACAGACCATGACCCTGGCCAAGAGCCGCTCGCGCAACCGCTATCAGTTCTATATCGCCAGTGTCGACAGCGAAATGCGCCGGCGCCGCGAACTGGAAAAAGACCTGCGCGATGCCCTGGGTCGCGAGCAGTTCCACTTGGTCTACCAACCGCAGATCAGCTACCGCGACCACCGTGTGGTGGGCGTAGAGGCGTTGCTTCGCTGGCAGCACCCGGAACACGGCCTGGTGCCGCCGGACTTGTTTATCCCGCTGGCGGAACAGAACGGCTCCATTATTCCGATTGGTGAATGGGTGCTGGACCAGGCTTGCCGGCAGTTGCGCGAATGGCATGACCTGGGCTTCACCGAACTGCGCATGGCGGTCAACCTGTCCACCGTGCAGTTGCACCACACCGAGTTGCCACGGGTGGTCAACAACCTGATGCAGATCTATCGCCTGCCGCCACGCAGCCTGGAGCTGGAAGTGACCGAGACCGGCCTGATGGAAGACATCAGCACCGCCGCCCAGCACCTGCTGAGCCTGCGCCGCTCCGGTGCCTTGATCGCGATTGATGACTTCGGCACCGGCTATTCATCCTTGAGCTACCTCAAGAGCCTGCCACTGGACAAGATCAAGATCGACAAGAGCTTCGTCCAGGACCTGCTGGATGACGACGACGATGCAACCATCGTGCGCGCCATTATCCAACTGGGCAAAAGCCTGGGCATGCAGGTGATTGCCGAAGGCGTGGAAACTGCCGAGCAGGAGGCCTATATCATTTCCGAAGGGTGCCATGAGGGCCAGGGCTACCACTACAGCAAACCGCTGCAGGCCCGTGAGCTGGCGGCGTTTTTGAAACAGTCCGAGCGCAACAACGCGGCGATTCTCTGAACCGACAAATCGATACCAAATATTTCCCTCGCATAAACCTTTACACAAAATGCAAATCTTTCGCATTATGTCGCAGTTTTTGCGCTTCCCCGCGCGCCCTATCAACAACCGAAGCAGGATGTTCGCCATGATTCGTATGCCCCTGGCCACCGCCAGTCTGCTGGCCATTGCCATTTCTCTCGCCGGTTGCGGCGAAGGTAAAGACAAGGCCGCCGCGCCGACCCCGGCAGTCAGCACCACCGCTCCAGCGGCTGCCACGCCTGCCGGCCAGGTCGACGAAGCAGCCGCCAAGGCCGTTGTCGCGCATTACGCCGACATGGTGTTCGCGGTGTACAGCGACGCCGAATCCACCGCGAAGACCCTGCAAACCGCAATCGACACCTTCCTCGCCAACCCGAGCGACGACACCCTGAAAGCAGCCCGCACCGCCTGGGTCGCCGCCCGTGTGCCGTACTTGCAAAGTGAAGTGTTCCGCTTCGGCAACACCATCATCGACGACTGGGAAGGCCAAGTGAACGCCTGGCCCCTGGACGAAGGCCTGATCGACTACGTAGACAAATCCTACGAGCACGCGCTGGGTAACCCGGGCGCCAACGCCAACATCATCGCCAACACAGAGATCCAGGTGGGCGAAGACAAGGTCGACGTCAAGGAAATCACCCCGGAAAAACTCGCCAGCCTCAATGAACTGGGCGGTTCCGAAGCCAACGTCGCCACCGGCTACCACGCCATCGAGTTCCTGCTCTGGGGCCAGGACCTCAACGGCACCGGCCCAGGCGCAGGCAACCGCCCGGCATCCGACTACATGACCGGCGACGGTGCCACCGGCGGTAACAACGAGCGCCGTCGCACTTACCTGCGCGCTGTGACCCAACTGCTGGTCAGCGACCTGGAAGAAATGGTCGGCAACTGGAAACCCAAGGTCGACGACAACTACCGCGCCACCCTGGAAGCAGAACCTGCCACCGACGGCCTGCGCAAAATGCTGTTCGGCATGGGCAGCCTGTCCCTGGGCGAACTGGCCGGTGAGCGCATGAAGGTTTCCCTGGAAGCCAACTCGCCGGAAGACGAACAGGATTGCTTCAGCGACAACACCCACAACTCGCACTTCTACGACGCCAAGGGCATCCGCAACGTCTACCTGGGCGAGTACACCCGCACCGACGGCACCAAAATGACCGGCGCAAGCCTCTCGTCGCTGGTGGCCAAGGCCGATCCAGCCGCCGACTCGGCGCTCAAGGCCGACCTGGCGTCGACCGAAGCGAAGATCCAGGTCATGGTTGACCAGGCCAACGCCGGTGAGCACTACGACCAACTGATCGCGGCCGGTAACGACAAGGGCAACCAGATCGTGCGTGACGCGATTGCGGCACTGGTCAAGCAGACCGCCGCGATCGAAACCGCCGCGGGCAAGCTGGGCATCAGTGATTTGAACCCGGATAACGCTGATCACGAGTTCTGATTGATCCTGCGCTGAATAAGGCGACCTTCGGGTCGCCTTTTTTGTGCGCGTTCCCCCCTTCCCATACCCACTGTGGGAGCTGGCTTGCCTGCGATAGCGATGGGTCTGCTACAGATGGGTGGCTGACAGGTCGCCATCGCAGGCAAGCCAGCTCCCACAGTCGAACTGCTTCGCCTCGTACACCCCGGTTTACAAGACCCGCACCGCAGGTAGAATGGCGCCACTCTCTCAAACCCGAGCTTTCTTCATGGCGTTGCCGACCCTGCGTATCATCGGTTTCATCATCGGCATCTTCCTGATCACCCTCGCGATCGCCATGGTCATCCCGATGGCCACCCTGGTGATCTTCGAACGCACCAGCGACCTGCCCTCGTTCCTGTGGGCCAGCATGATCACCTTCCTTGCGGGTTTGGCCCTGGTTATCCCCGGCCGCCCCGAACACGTGCACCTGCGCCCCCGGGACATGTACCTGCTGACCGTCACCAGCTGGCTGGTGGTGTGCATCTTCGCCGCGCTGCCGTTTCTGCTGACCCAGCACATCAGCTACACCGATTCGTTCTTTGAAAGCATGTCGGGCATCACCGCCACCGGCTCCACCGTCCTGAGCGGTTTGGACAGCATGTCCCCTGGCATCCTGATGTGGCGTTCAATGTTGCACTGGCTGGGCGGCATCGGCTTTATCGGCATGGCGGTGGCGATCCTGCCGCTGCTGCGCATTGGTGGCATGCGCCTGTTCCAGACCGAATCCTCGGACCGCTCAGAAAAAGTCATGCCGCGCTCGCACATGGTGGCGCGCCTGATCGTGGCAGCGTATGTGGGCATCACCATCCTGGGCAGCCTGGCGTTCTGGTGGGCCGGCATGGGCTTGTTTGATGCGATCAACCACGCGATGTCAGCAATTTCCACCGGCGGGTTTTCCACCTCCGATGAATCCCTGGCCCACTGGAAACAACCGGCGGTGCACTGGGTAGCGGTGGTGGTGATGATCCTCGGCAGCTTGCCGTTCACCCTGTATGTGGCCACATTGCGCGGCAACCGCCGGGCGCTGATCAAGGATCAGCAAGTGCAAGGCTTGCTCGGTTTGCTGATCGTGACGTGGCTGGTACTCGGCACCTGGTACTGGTGGACGACCAACCTGCACTGGCTGGATGCCCTGCGCCATGTTGCCCTGAACGTTACGTCGGTGGTGACCACGACCGGCTTTGCGCTGGGGGACTACAGCCTGTGGGGCAATTTCTCGCTGATGCTGTTCTTCTACCTGGGTTTTATCGGCGGCTGTTCGGGCTCGACGGCGGGCGGGATCAAGATCTTCCGCTTCCAGGTCGCCTACATCCTGCTCAAGGCCAACCTGAACCAACTGATCCACCCACGCGCAGTGATCAAGCAGAAGTACAACGGCCACCGTCTCGACGAAGAGATCGTGCGCTCGATCCTGACCTTTTCGTTTTTCTTCGCTATCACCATCTGCGCCATCGCCCTGGCCCTGTCACTGCTGGGTCTGGACTGGATGACCGCACTGACCGGTGCCGCCAGCACCGTGTCCGGTGTTGGCCCGGGCCTGGGCGAAACCATCGGCCCGGCCGGTAACTTCGCCAGCCTGCCGGATGCGGCCAAGTGGATCTTGTCATTCGGCATGCTGCTGGGAAGGCTGGAGATTATTACCGTGTTTGTTCTGTGCATTCCGGCGTTTTGGCGCCACTGACCGTCGATGCCTGCAGCAGCCGCACCCGATACTCGCCGGGCGTGACGTCGAACCAGCGGCGGAACGCGCGGAAGAAATTACTCGGGTCGGCAAAGCCCAACAGGTAGGCGATTTCCAGCAAGGTCATACTCGGCTGCGCCAGGTACTGTTCGGCAAGCTCGCGACGCGTATCGTCGAGCAACGTCTGGAAACTGGTGCCCTCCTCCTGCAAACGCCGCTGTAACGTGCGCTGAGACAAGTGCAGGGTCTGTGCCACCACTTCGCGCTTGGGCTCACCCTGGGGCAACAAGCGGCACAGCACCTGGCGCGCCTTGTGGGTCACGCGGCTCTCGGAAAACCGCGCCAGGTATTCACCGGCAAACCGATCATGCAGCAGCGCCATCGCCTCATTGGCGGTGGGCAACGGCGCATCCATGTCGGCCTGTTCGAAAATCAGCGCATCGTAGGGCGCATTGAACTCCATAGGCGCATGGAATGCTTGCTTATAGGGCGCCAGATCGGCCGGTTGGTCACCTTGCAACATTACCTTGCGTGGCTGCAGGGTGCGGCCAGTCAGCCAGCCACATAATGCCAGGGCACTGGCCAACGAGGCTTCAGCGCTTTGCCGGGTCGGCGGCAGGTGATCGCCATGTACCGTCAGAATCAGCGCATAGCCTTCAGGTAACAGGCGAAAACTCAAGTCGGCGCTTTCGGCGATGATGCGTTGGTAACGCACCAGGCGCATAAAACCTTCGGCCAGGGTGTTGCTGGACATCAAGGCGTAACCCGCCACATGAAACGACGCCGGGCGCACCACCTTGCCCATGTTCAAGCCGATCGCGGGGTTGCCTGACAGCTCGACAGCGCGCTGCCACAGCCGGGTCATGGAGTCTTGCGCAAAACGTGCATCAGGGTCACTGAGCGCGGCGTAGTCCAGGCCCAGTTGCTTGAACAGGACGCGGCAATCCAGGCCGTCCATTTCCAACGCTTTGACGATGCCCATTGCCCAGCTTGCAGAAGTTGTTCGTTCGCTCATGGCGTCTTCTTGAAAAAAGCAGGCTTAAACGGCAGCCAGGAAGCCAAGGATACTAAAGTGGCATCTATTGTCACTGGCTGTTACCACTGATCACTCTAGACTCAAATAAGCTCCCCGCCGAACATCTGTTGGGCGGCATCACCAGCCCAGGGCCGATCACTGTGGAAAACGTCAAGCAATTCAACAGCTTCGCTGAGTTCTACCCTTATTACCTGAGCGAGCACGCCAACAGCACCTGCCGGCGCCTGCACTTTATTGGCACCACCCTGGTGATTGGGATTCTGGCTTATGCCATTGGCCGTGGCTCGTTGGGGTTACTGCTCGCATTACCGGTCGCCGGCTACACCTTTGCCTGGATCGGGCACTTCTTCTTCGAAAAGAACCGGCCTGCAACGATTCAACATCCCTTCTACAGTTTGCTGGGGGATTTTGTGATGTATCGCGACATGATTTTGGGGAAGGTGCCTTTTTGAGGTGTCTCTTTACGGCAGCCTAGTAGCCGACCTGAGTGGTTGGATCAAAAGCGAAAAGCGGATTTGCATACACCTGAGATCTGCTTTTCTGTGGGAGCTGGCTTGCCTGCGATGCAGGCACCTCGGTGTGTCAGGTACACCGAGGTGCCTGCATCGCAGGCAAGCCAGCTCCCACCTTTGACCGAGTATGGCTTCGCTGTTGCTGTTGCTCCGGCCCTTACCCAGCCTGCGACCCCATGCCACTTGCGCAAAAAAATAAAAATTCGCACATCCGCCGACATAAAATTCTTTTTGTCATTTTCAGTGCTGTATCCTGCCAAGGCTTTTTGAGAGCGCGGAATCACCTGCGATTGATAAAACAGATCTTGCGAGGAGCGACGACGATGCACGAGATACCTAATCTCCCCTTCCCAAGCCTGCACCCAACTGAGCAGCCAACACCGCAGCAGGCCAGTGACAAACAGCCTGAAGCCAAAGAAGCAAAACCAGTCGACAGCAAACGCCAGGACTGACGCCGTACCAGACCGTGTGGAAAGCGCACTTCAAGCGCTTTCCACACTGCCTGAATCATCGAGACCCCCGC
>NZ_WKDV01000041.1:0-66718 GCF_021605825.1 Pseudomonas sp. PA-6-3C | reverse complement strand
CGCTCCGCGTGGGAATGCAGCCCGTGAAGCTCCGCGTCACAAAGTGCCCAGTATTCAAGCCATGCGCATAGAGCGGGACGCGGAGCGCCCCAGGAGGCATTCCCACGCAGAGCGTGGGAACGAGCTGGTTGAGTGTCCACCCCCCGATCATTCCCATGCTCCGCGTGGGAATGCAGCCCGTGACGCTCCGCGTCACAAAGTGCCCAGTATTCAAGTCATGCGCATAGAGCGGGACGCGGAGCGTCCCTGGAGGCATTCTCACGCAGAGAGGGGGCGGCGGGCACTAGTGCCACTGTTGAATTTCGATGAGCCCTTCCTGCCCTGCGTAATTGCGCGCACTGGAATACCGCCAGTGTTCGGCTAGGTCCACATATCCTCGTTTCACCGGGTTGTGGTGAATGTAATCAAGTTTCTGGTGCATCACCCCCTCGCTGTACACCAACTCAGCGTGTGCGCCTTCCTGCCAAAGTTGATAAGCCCGGTCTACCTTGTGCGCCCGTTTGCTGAACCGCAGGCGTTGTAATAAACGCTCTGCGCCTCGGCGCTGCAAATCATCAATGATGGTACGGGCGGTAAAGGATTTGAATTGGCTCACGCATTTGCCAAGGTCGGGAGCCTGAGCGACGAAGTGCAAGTGGTTTTCGAGAACGACGTAGCCGAAGAGATTCAGGGCGTGGTGGTTTTGTTGATATCGCCAGCAGTCCAAAAGATGACCAACGATGTAGTCACGGGTGAACAGCGGTAGCCACTCCATGACGGTGCAGGTGAGGAAGTGCGGCTTTTCGGGTTCGGTGATGACGTAGCGGCTTCTGCCCATGGATTCGTCCTTGAATCTGGGTGCGGCTTGGACGCAGAGCGTCCGGGGATGCATTCCCACGCATAGCGTGGGAACGATCATGTACATTCAGTTAATCGCGCCCGCGCGAGCGTGGGAGCGATCGGGTCAGCTTGGTTAGCGTGCGTATATCTGTATGGCGAACTGCTCACCTGATGCTGTCAGTTCAAAGGTTTTTTCGGTGATGACCAGGGTTCTTGAAGGCTCCCTGATGGTGTCACCGACTTTCGCCAGTTTCCTGAACTCATCCCAGCTCACAAACGTGGTGCTGAGGCTGCCTTCCTGCAACGCTTTAGTGTTGTAGCATTGAACTTCCATGGTCTAACCCTCTGCTGGATTTCCGTTTCCGACCGATTATTCGGCAGGCAGTTGTGCCCGAAAGTTGGCCGCTGCAGCGGCGTTTTCCTTTCGGGTTCCAAGAGGCTAGACGATGAAAGTGGACTGTGATGCTGTCGGAAATACCAAATAACAGCCTCGGCAATGCGCCAGTATTCGTGAGGCTTAAGCGTTCATCACTTCCCTAATGTCTGCGGCTAATTCTCTTACGCGTTCTTCTTCGGTATCCCACGCACACATGAACCGTGCGCCACCTTTGCCAATGAAGGTGTAGAAGCGCCAGCCCTTGGCCGTCAGCGCTGCGATGGCCGGTTCCGAGAGTTGCAGGAACACGCCGTTGGCCTGTACCGGGAACATCAGTTCCACGCCGGGAATGTCCGCCACCAGGCTGCTGAGCAATTGGGCGCATTGGTTGGCGTGGCGGGCGTGTTTGAGCCAGGCATCGTTTTCCAGCAGGCCCACCCATGGGGCGGAGAGGAAGCGCATTTTCGAGGCCAACTGGCCGGCCTGTTTGCAGCGGTAATCGAAGTCTTCAGCCAGTTTGTGGTTGAAGAACAGGATGGCTTCGCCTACTGCCATGCCGTTTTTGGTGCCGCCGAAACACAGTACATCCACACCGGCTTTCCAGGTCAGGTCGGCCGGCGAGCAGCCCAGGAACGCGCAGGCGTTGGAGAAGCGCGCGCCGTCCATGTGCAGGTTCAGGCCCAGCTCTTTGCAGGTGACGCTGATGGCGCGGATTTCTTCCGGGGTATAAACGCTGCCCACTTCCGTGGCTTGGGTGAGGGTGACCACGCGCGGTTTGGGGTAGTGGATGTCCTGGCGCTTGAGGGCGATCTCGCGGATCGATTCGGGCGTCAGCTTGCCGTTTTCGGTGCGGGCGGTGAGCAGCTTGGAGCCGTTGGAGAAGAACTCCGGCGCACCACATTCGTCGGTTTCGACGTGGGCGGTTTCCGAGCAAATCACGCTATGGTAGCTCTGGCACAGCGAAGACAGCGCCAGGGAGTTGGCCGCGGTGCCGTTGAAGGCGAAGAACACTTCACAGTCGGTTTCGAACAAATTGCGGAAACCGTCGGCGGCACGGTGGGTCCACTCATCGTCGCCGTAGGCGCGTTGATGGCCCTGGTTGGCTTGCTCCATGGCGGCCCAGGCTTCCGGGCAGATGCCGGAATAGTTGTCGCTGGCGAATTGTTGGCTATTGTCGGTCATGGCCCATTCCTGTGGTCGATGTTGGTGCGCACTGTAACCAAGATTGTCGCGGGTGCGCACGCACTGTAAATGCAAAGTCACTGGGGAATTATGCACGGTACACACACGTTGGCTGTCGGACGCGTCCGCGATGGCGCACTGGATCTGCTCAAGTGGCTGGCGCTGCTGAGCATGGTGCTCGACCACTTGCGTTATGTCGGTTTGAGCCTGGACGGCCTGTACGTGCCGGGGCGCCTGGCGTTTCCGTGGTTTTGCCTGGCGATTGCAGCCAATTTGCACCGGGTCGCCAATGCTCCCGTCACCGGCCAGTGGCGCTACCTGGGCTGGCTGTTGCTGTTCAGTGTGATCAGTGAAGTGCCCTACCGGATGTTTATCGAGGATGCCGATACATTGAACGTCTTGCCGACGTTGGCGCTGGGGTTGCTGGTTGCCCGAGGATGGCAGCAGAAGGTGCTTTTTGATCGAGGATTGGCGCTGATTGCCCTAGTCATCGCGGCGCTGTTTTCTGCCCAGCTGATGTTCGGGTTTTTCGGTGTGTTACTGCCGCTGGCGATGCTGCTGGTGTTTAACCGGCCATGGTATTTCAGCGTGTTGCCGGGTTTGGTCTGCGTGGCCGCCAATCAATGGCAGGTTCTGCTCAATAGCGGCACGCCTGTGGCGCTGATGGGGTTGGCCGCTTGCCTGATTGCGCCCTTGGCGGGTTTGGTCTTGTTGCGACACGGCAAAAACGTCTCGCCACCGGCGATGCGCCGCTGGGCTTACGCGCTGTATCCGTTACATTTTTTACTTTTGTTGGGGGTTCGAAAGGCCATTGGCTGACATCGACTCGAGCCAACAAGGTGGGAACGGATGAGCCGCATAGAAATCGCGCATTTTTTGTACGTCGCGCTCGAACCAATCTCGCAGCCACTGGCAATATTGAAGTGAAATAGCCTGCCTGTGCGTTGGGTTGAGGCTTTCGTCGGCAATACATTGCGCAGCCATCATTCCTGACATCAGCGCCTTGAGTACGCCATGAGAGGCGCCCGGGTCCAACCTGCTGGCTGCGTCTCCGATGATGAAATAGCCGTTACCCGCTGCCTGATCACAGATTGACCAAGTGACATCTGCCCCTCGGATCGTTCCTTCACACGGTAAGTGTTCAAAACAGGCCGGAACAGCCGCCATCTTCGGTGATTTATCTTGCATAAAGCGCAGTCTCGTCCAGTGATAAAGCTGCTGGCCGATATGAGCGGTCCAATACCAGCCCGATGGGTCTGCGAAGATGCCGAGCGTATTTTCCTGGACTGTTCCTCGCTTATAGCCATACACGGCGGTCAGCGGGGGCGAGCAGCGACGCGATGTCAGCCTTAATTGGCGTGCAAGCCAGCCGTGAGCGCCACTGGCATCAATAAGGTGCCTGCAAAACAGTTGCCCGGCCTGGGTCTGGAGGCCCACCACTCGATCTTTTATCTGCAACACGGTCTTTGCCTGGCAGGGTTGCAGGACGTGGACACCTGACGCGGCTGCTCGATCCAGCAGCAACCCGTCCAGCATTGCTCGGGGAATCTGAAACCCCCGCCAAGGTCCGTTTTGGTCTTGCCCGAAAGGCACAAAGTGTCGTTCAGTGTCCCACCTCACCCAAGTACCCGCAGGCCGGACGAAGGCGTCGCCGCGGATTTTTTCAGCCACACCCAGTTGCTGAAGCAGAGGCTCTATGCCGGGGTGCAGGGTTTCACCCGGGCGGTGGCGCGGAAAAGACAGGCGCTCAATCAGTGCCACTTTCAAGCCCTGTTGAGCGCAGCAAATGGCCGCCGAGCAACCCGCCGGGCCGGCACCTATTATGATCACGTCATAGCGGCCTGCGCTGTCGGGCGTTGCCATGCTGAATGTGTCGATAAACCAATTTCCAGGTGTGGTGCTCAATGACAGTTTGACGCGCCGGAAAGCATCGATTCGCCGTTGATATTCCTGCGAGTCGACTTTGCCTGTGAGTGCCAATGAGAACTTCCCGTTCAGCGCGTTCTCTGTGTAGTCGGTATAGAAGTAAGTTTCGTACGCTCTATGGCGCGCGTAATTGGCGACGTATTTTTTCGGAGCGGGTACGCCATCCCACGGGAAACCGGCACTTTTGCCGATCTCCTGATCCAGCATTGGTTTTACGGTCGGACCCGCCCCGACGTTTGGTGGATAGGCTTGTGCTGAGTCTGATGCAACTGCAGGCCAGAATGAACTCAACGCTGCGCAGAGCTTGGCATCCTCGGGGAATGGGCTGCCCAGCCTGTACGCTGCCAGGTGCGCCACGCTGCCCAATTCGGGGTCAGTCGTCACAAGGCCAACATCCCAGCCTGGCGCGAATATCCCTGCGCTCGCATCGGGGAAGGCACCACGCGCACCGTGCAGGTGTAACGCTTTGCGTCAGCGGCGTGGCCAGGTTGGGCGAAGAGTCGAGCGCCATGCCCGCGTTCCTCAACGGTGTAGGGCGTTCAATCTGTTGGACTGAGCAGTGAAAGCGTCGAATACATGAGCTGGCGCTGTTTGAGTGGCAAGCGTAGCCAAGTTTTCAGGCGTGTGAGGCTTAAAGTGTCAGGTTTCTGTTTCTAAATCTTCAGGCGGCCCGAGCCATCTGCGTGTTTTATCGCCCACCCGCGAAGCCATGTCGTAAACGCACCTTTGCGTGGCGTGCGTAGGCATTTGACCTCGCTGCGCCAGCCCTACCATCGCATCAAAGGGCCCTGCGAGGGCCTCAACAATACGAAAGGCTGGGAGAGACGCGATGTTCAGCAAAAAAGACCAGATCCAAGGGTATGACGACGCATTGCTGGCGGCGATGAATGCCGAGGAGCAGCGTCAGGAAGACCATATCGAGCTGATCGCGTCAGAGAACTACACCAGCAAACGCGTCATGGAAGCCCAGGGCAGCGGCCTGACCAACAAATACGCCGAAGGCTACCCAGGCAAGCGCTACTACGGCGGCTGCGAGCATGTGGACAAGGTTGAAGCCCTGGCCATCGAGCGCGCCAAACAACTGTTCGGCGCTGATTACGCCAACGTGCAGCCACACTCCGGTTCGTCCGCCAACAGCGCGGTGTACCTGGCGCTGATCAATGCCGGTGACACCATCCTGGGCATGAGCCTGGCCCACGGCGGCCACTTGACCCACGGCGCCAAAGTGTCGTCCTCGGGCAAGCTCTACAACGCCGTGCAGTACGGCATCAACACCGACACCGGCCTGATCGACTACGACGAAGTTGAGCGCCTGGCCGTCGAATGCCAGCCGAAAATGATCGTGGCCGGTTTCTCCGCTTACTCCAAGACCCTCGATTTTTCGCGCTTCCGTCAGATCGCCGACAAGGTTGGCGCACTGCTGTTCGTCGACATGGCCCACGTCGCCGGCCTGGTTGCCGCGGGCCTGTACCCGAACCCGCTGCCTTACGCCGATGTGGTCACCACCACCACCCACAAAACCCTGCGCGGCCCACGTGGCGGTTTGATCCTGGCCAAGGCCAACGAAGCCATCGAGAAGAAACTCAACGCTGCCGTGTTCCCCGGCGCCCAGGGCGGCCCGCTGATGCACGTTATCGCCGGCAAGGCCGTGTGCTTCAAGGAAGCGCTGGAGCCCGGTTTCAAGGCTTACCAACAACAGGTGATCGACAACGCCCAGGCCATGGCAGACGTGTTTATCAAGCGCGGCTACGACGTGGTGTCCGGCGGTACCGATAACCACCTGTTCCTGGTCAGCCTGATCCGCCAGGGCCTTACCGGCAAAGACGCGGACGCTGCCCTCGGCCGCGCCCACATCACCGTCAACAAGAACGCCGTGCCGAATGACCCGCAGTCGCCGTTCGTGACCTCGGGCCTGCGTATCGGTACCCCGGCGGTGACCACGCGGGGTTTCAAGGTGCCGCAATGCATCGAGCTGGCCGGCTGGATCTGCGACATCCTCGACAACCTCGGCGACGCCGATGTCGAGGCCAACGTGGCCAAGCACGTGTCTGCCCTGTGCGCTGATTTCCCGGTTTATCGCTGAGCGCGGTTTTGGAGTAATGACTATGCAACGCTACTCGGGCTTCGGCCTCTTCAAGCACTCACTCAGCCACCACGAAAACTGGCAGAAGATGTGGCGCACGCCCACACCGAAAAAGGTCTACGACGTGGTTATCGTCGGCGGCGGCGGGCATGGTCTGGCGACGGCTTACTATTTGGCCAAAGAGCACGGCATCACCAACGTGGCCGTGGTCGAGAAAGGCTGGCTGGGCGGCGGTAACACCGCGCGCAACACCACCATCGTGCGTTCCAACTACCTGTGGGACGAGTCGGCGCACCTGTACGAACACGCGATGAAACTGTGGGAAGGCCTGTCCCAGGACCTGAACTACAACGTGATGTTCTCTCAGCGTGGCGTCTACAACCTGTGCCACACCCTGCAAGACATCCGGGACTCCGAGCGTCGCGTGAGCGCCAACCGCCTCAACGGCGTGGACGGCGAGCTGCTCAACGCCAAACAAGTGGCCGACGAGATCCCGTACCTCGACTGCTCAAAAAACACCCGCTACCCGGTACTCGGCGCCACCGTGCAACGGCGCGGCGGCGTAGCCCGCCACGATGCCGTGGCCTGGGGCTTCGCGCGCGCCGCTGACGCACTCGGCGTGGACCTGATCCAGCAGACCGAAGTGATCGGCTTTCGCAAGGAAAACGGCGTGTGCATCGGCGTCGAAACCAACAAGGGTTTTATTGGCGCCAAGCGCGTGGGTGTGGTCACTGCCGGTAACTCCGGGCACATGGCCTCGCTCGCCGGCTTCCGCCTGCCGATCGAATCCCACCCGCTGCAAGCGCTGGTGTCCGAGCCGATCAAGCCGATTATCGACAGCGTGATCATGTCCAACGCCGTGCACGGTTACATCAGCCAGTCCGACAAGGGCGACCTGGTGATCGGCGCCGGTATCGACGGCTACAACGGCTACGGCCAGCGCGGCTCGTACCCGGTAATCGAACACACCATCCAGGCCATCGTCGAGATGTTCCCGGTGCTGTCGCGGGTGCGCATGAACCGCCAGTGGGGCGGCATCGTCGACACCACGCCGGACGCCTGCCCGATCATCTCCAAAACCCCGGTGCCGAACATGTTCTTCAACTGCGGCTGGGGCACCGGCGGTTTTAAAGCCACTCCAGGCTCAGGCAACGTGTTTGCCGCCAGCCTCGCCAAGGGTGAAATGCACCCATTGGCAGCGCCATTCTCCATCGACCGTTTCCACAACGGTGCGTTGATCGACGAACACGGCGCTGCGGCCGTCGCCCACTAACAGGAGAAATTCCCTATGTTGCATATCTTCTGTCCTCACTGTGGCGAACTGCGCTCCGAAGAGGAATTCCACGCGTCCGGCCAAGCGCACATCCCGCGCCCGCTGGACCCGAACGCCTGCACCGATGAAGAGTGGGGCGACTACATGTTCTTCCGTGACAACCCACGCGGGCTGCATCACGAGCTGTGGATCCATGCCGCCGGTTGCCGTCAGTACTTCAACGCCACCCGCGACACCCTGACCTACGAAATTCTTGAAACCTACAAGATCGGCACCAAGCCGCAATTCACCGCCAAGGCTGCTGGAGAGAAGGTATGAGCCAGATCAATCGCCTGTCCAACGGTGGCCGCATCGACCGCAACAAAGCCCTGACGTTTACCTTCAACGGCCAGAGCTACAAGGGCTTTGAGGGCGACACCCTGGCCGCAGCCCTGCTGGCCAACGGCGTCGACATCATCGGCCGCAGCTTCAAGTACTCGCGCCCGCGCGGCATCTTTGCAGCGGGCGCCGAAGAACCGAACGCGGTGCTGCAGATCGGCGCCACCGAAGCCACCCAGATTCCCAACGTGCGCGCCACGCAACAGGCGCTGTACCAAGGTTTGGTCGCCACCAGCACCAACGGCTGGCCGAACGTTAACAATGACGTGATGGGCATTCTTGGCAAAGTCGGCGGCAAGCTGATGCCGCCGGGTTTCTACTACAAAACCTTCATGTACCCGCAATCGTTCTGGATGACTTACGAGAAGTACATTCGTAAGGCTGCGGGCCTTGGCCGCTCGCCGACCGAGAATGACCCGGACACCTACGACAACTTCAACCGTCATTGCGACGTGCTGATTGTCGGTGCCGGCCCTGCTGGCCTGGCCGCGGCATTGGCCGCTGCGCGCAGCGGTGCCCGCGTGATTATTGCTGACGAACAGGAAGAATTCGGCGGCTCCTTGCTGGATTCGCGCGAAAGCCTCGACGGCAAGCCGGCGACCGAATGGGTTGCCAGCGTGATCGCGGAACTCAAAGCCCTGCCGGACGTGGTGTTGCTGCCGCGTGCCACCGTCAATGGCTACCACGACCACAACTTCCTGACCATTCACGAACGCCTCACCGACCACCTCGGCGACCGTGCGCCGATTGGCCAGGTGCGCCAGCGTATCCACCGTGTGCGTGCCAAGCGTGTGGTGCTGGCGACCGGTGCGTGCGAGCGTCCGTTGGTGTACGGCAACAACGACGTGCCGGGCAATATGCTCGCCGGTGCAGTCTCTACCTACGTGCGCCGCTACGGTGTGGCACCGGGCAAAAAACTGGTGCTGTCGACCAACAACGACCACGCCTACCGCGTCGCGCTGGACTGGCTTGATGCGGGCCTGCAAGTGGTCGCCGTGGCTGATGTGCGTCACAACCCACGCGGCGCCCTGGTGGAAGAAGCCCGCGCCAAAGGAATTCGCATCCTCACCGGCAGCGCCGTGATCGAAGCCCGTGGCAGCAAGCACGTGACCGCTGCACGCGTGGCGGCGATTGACGTCAAAGCACACAAAGTCACCAGCCCCGGCGAGTGGCTGGACTGCGACCTGGTGGCCAGTTCCGGCGGCTACAGCCCAGTGGTTCACCTGGCTTCGCACCTGGGCGGCAAGCCGACCTGGCGTGAAGACATCCTCGGTTTTGTGCCAGGCGAAGCCCCGCAAAAACGTGTGTGCGTCGGCGGTATCAATGGCGTCTACGGCCTCGGCGATTCCCTGGCCGATGGTTTTGAAGGCGGCGTGCGCGCAGCCAGCGAAGCCGGGTTTGCACCGGTGGAAGGCACGCTGCCAAAAGCCTTGAGCCGTCTGGAAGAGCCAACCCTGGGCATTTACCAGGTGCCCCATGACAAGCCGACCGCACGGGCGCCGAAGCAATTTGTCGACCTGCAAAACGACGTCACCGCTGCCGCCATTGAGCTGGCGACCCGCGAAGGGTTCGAGTCGGTCGAGCACGTCAAGCGCTACACCGCGCTGGGCTTCGGCACCGATCAGGGCAAGCTCGGCAACGTCAACGGCCTGGCCATTGCGGCCCGCTCGCTGAACGTGACCATCCCGCAGATGGGCACCACGATGTTCCGCCCCAACTACACGCCGGTGACCTTCGGCGCCGTGGCGGGCCGTCACTGTGGGCACATTTTTGAGCCGGTGCGCTACACCGCGCTGCAAGCCTGGCACGTTAAAAACGGCGCCGAGTTTGAAGATGTCGGCCAATGGAAACGCCCTTGGTACTTCCCGCGTAACGGTGAAGACCTGCACGCCGCCGTGAAGCGCGAATGCCTGGCGGTACGCGACAGCGTCGGCCTGCTGGATGCGTCCACCCTCGGCAAGATCGATATTCAAGGCCCGGATGCCCGCGAGTTCCTCAACCGCATCTACAGCAACGCCTGGACCAAGCTCGACGTGGGCAAGGCCCGCTACGGCCTGATGTGCAAGGAAGACGGCATGGTCTTCGACGACGGCGTCACCGCCTGTCTCGCCGACAACCACTTCCTGATGACCACCACCACCGGCGGCGCCGCCCGCGTGCTGCAGTGGCTGGAAATCTACCAGCAGACCGAGTGGCCAGACCTCAAGGTGTACTTCACCTCGGTCACCGACCACTGGGCGACCATGACCTTGTCCGGCCCCAACAGCCGCAAACTGCTGGCCGAAGTCACCGACATCGACCTGGATAAGGACGGTTTCCCGTTCATGACCTGGAAGGAAGGCCTGGTTGGCGGCGTACCGGCGCGGGTGTTCCGTATCTCGTTTACCGGCGAGCTGTCGTACGAAGTCAACGTGCAGGCCGACTACGCCATGGGCGTGCTCGAACAGATCGTTGCGGCCGGCAAGAAGTACAACCTGACGCCTTACGGCACCGAGACCATGCACGTACTGCGCGCCGAGAAGGGTTTCATCATCGTCGGGCAAGATACCGACGGCTCGATGACCCCGGACGACCTGAACATGGGCTGGTGCGTAGGCCGTACCAAACCGTTCTCGTGGATCGGCTGGCGCGGGATGAACCGTGAAGACTGCGTGCGTGAAGAACGTAAGCAGTTGGTGGGCTTGAAGCCGATTGACCCGAATGTATGGCTGCCGGAAGGCGCGCAGTTGGTGTTCGACCCTAAACAGTCGATCCCGATGAAGATGGTCGGCCACGTGACCTCAAGCTACGCGCATAACTCGCTGGGTTATTCGTTTGCGATGGCGGTGGTCAAGGGCGGCTTGAAGCGTATGGGTGAGCGAGTGTTCTCACCGCAGGCGGATGGCAGCGTGATCGAGGCAGAGATTGTGTCCTCGGTGTTCTTCGACCCGAAAGGCGAGCGGCAGAACATCTGATAGACCGAGTCGCCTGCATCGCAGGCAAGCCAGCTCCCACATTTGGAATGCGTTCCCCTGTGGGAGCCGGGCTTGCCCGCGATGAGGCCAGAGCAGTCACCACAGAATTCAGAACAGGTGCTTTATGACAGCAGCCAATGTTTACCAACAACGCCCCACCACCGGCGCCAAGGCCGAGTCGTCGCTGCACCATGCCGACCTCGCCAGCCTGGTCGGCAAGGGCCGCAAGAACGCCGGCGTGACCGTGCGTGAAAAGAAACTCCTCGGCCACCTGACGATTCGTGGCGATGGCCATGACGCCGCGTTCGCCGCCGGTGTGCACAAAGCCCTCGGCATCGAACTGCCTGGCGCCTTGCAAGTGATCGTCAAAGGCGAAACCAGCCTGCAATGGCTCGGCCCGGATGAGTGGCTGTTGATCGTGCCAAGCGGTGAAGAGTTTGCCGCCGAACAAAACCTGCGCGCTGCCCTCGGTGAGCTGCATATCCAGATCGTCAACGTCAGCGGCGGCCAGCAGATCCTCGAACTCAGCGGCCCGAACGTGCGCGACGTGCTGATGAAGTCCACCAGCTACGACGTGCACCCTAATAACTTCCCGGTGGGCAAGGCGGTGGGCACGGTGTTCGCCAAGTCGCAGCTGGTGATCCGCCACACGGCTGAAGACACCTGGGAGCTGCTGATTCGTCGCAGCTTCTCGGATTACTGGTGGCTGTGGCTGCAGGATGCGTCCGCCGAATTTGGCCTGAATGTCGTTGCATAACGATCGTTCCCACGCTCTGCGTGGGAATGCATCCCGGGACGCTCCGCGTCCCAAGAGGGGACGCAGAGCGTCCATGGCGGCATTCCCACGCAGAGCGTGGGAACGATCAAGGAGTCACGCACAATGAGCCGCGCACCCGACACATGGATTTTGACCGCCGACTGCCCCAGCGTGCTCGGCACGGTGGACGCGGTCACCCGCTACCTGTTTGAGCAGGGCTGCTACGTCACCGAGCACCATTCGTTCGATGACCGTCTCTCGGGCCGGTTTTTTATCCGCGTGGAATTTCGTCAACCTGAGGGTTTTGACGAGCAAGCCTTCCGCGATGGCTTGGCCACGCGCGGTGAAGCCTTTGGCATGATCTTCGAGCTGACGGCGCCGAACTACCGGCCAAAAGTGGTGATCATGGTGTCCAAGGCCGATCACTGCCTGAACGATTTGCTCTACCGCCAACGCATCGGCCAGCTGTCGATGGACGTGGTCGCGGTGGTGTCCAACCACCCTGATTTAAAACCTTTGGCCGACTGGCACCAGATTCCCTACTACCATTTCCCCCTCGACCCCAACGACAAACCGTCCCAGGAGCGTCAGGTGTGGCAAGTGATTGAAGAGACCGGCGCCGAACTGGTGATTCTTGCGCGCTATATGCAAGTGCTGTCGCCGGAGCTGTGCCGCAAGCTCGATGGCAAGGCCATCAACATTCACCACTCGTTGCTGCCCGGTTTCAAAGGCGCCAAGCCGTATCACCAGGCCTACAACAAGGGCGTGAAACTGGTGGGCGCCACGGCGCATTACATCAACAACGATCTGGATGAAGGCCCGATCATCGCCCAGGGCGTGGAGGTGGTGGATCACAGCCACTATCCCGAGGACTTGATTGCCAAGGGGCGTGATATTGAAGGGCTGACGTTGGCGCGTGCAGTGGGGTATCACATTGAGCGGCGGGTGTTTTTGAACGCCAATCGAACTGTCGTTCTTTAGATTGCTATCGCGGGCAAGCCCGCTCCCACATTTGATGTGTGAATACCTTTGAATGTGGGAGCTGGCTTGCCTGCGATGAGGCCATCAGCAACAACACAAGGAAACAGCATCTGTACCCGAGCACTTAAACGCGCCGCCTGCCTGGGCGACGCGGTTCCATAAAAACAACAGCGAGGTGAAAGCATGTCTGGTAATCGTGGTGTCGTGTATCTCGGCAACGGCAAGGTCGAAGTACAGAAAATCGACTATCCCAAAATGCAGGACCCCCGTGGCAGGAAGATTGAGCACGGCGTCATCCTGCGCGTGGTCTCCACCAACATCTGCGGCTCCGACCAACACATGGTGCGCGGCCGCACCACTGCCCAGACCGGCCTGGTACTGGGGCATGAAATCACCGGCGAAGTGATCGAGAAGGGCAGCGACGTCGAGAACCTGAAGATCGGTGACCTGGTGTCGGTGCCATTCAACGTGGCGTGCGGCCGCTGCCGCTCGTGCAAAGAACAACACACCGGCGTGTGCCTCACCGTCAACCCGGCCCGTGCCGGTGGCGCCTACGGCTATGTCGACATGGGCGACTGGACCGGCGGCCAGGCCGAATACGTGCTGGTGCCGTATGCCGACTTCAACCTGCTGAAACTGCCGGACCGCGACAAGGCCATGGAGAAAATCCGTGACCTGACCTGCCTCTCCGACATCCTGCCGACCGGCTACCACGGCGCCGTCACTGCCGGCGTTGGCCCAGGCAGCACCGTCTACATCGCAGGCGCCGGCCCTGTTGGCCTGGCCGCTGCCGCCTCCGCCCGCCTGCTCGGCGCAGCGGTAGTGATCATCGGCGACGTCAACCCGATCCGCCTGGCCCACGCCAAGGCCCAGGGTTTTGAAATTGCCGACCTGTCCAAAGACACCCCACTGCACGAACAAATCGCCGCCTTGCTGGGCGAGCCGGAAGTGGACTGCGCGGTAGATGCCGTAGGCTTCGAAGCCCGTGGCCACGGCCATGAAGGCGCCAAGGCCGAAGCGCCGGCCACCGTGCTCAACTCGCTGATGGGCGTGGTGCGTGTGGCGGGCAAAATCGGTATCCCTGGGCTGTACGTTACCGAAGATCCAGGTGCTGTTGATGCTGCCGCCAAAATGGGCAGCCTGAGCATTCGCTTTGGGCTGGGCTGGGCCAAATCCCACAGCTTCCACACCGGGCAAACGCCGGTGATGAAGTACAACCGCGCACTGATGCAGGCGATCATGTGGGATCGCATCAACATTGCGGAAATCGTCGGCGTGCAGGTGATCAGCCTGGATGACGCGCCGCGTGGGTACGGCGAATTTGATGCGGGTGTGCCCAAGAAGTTTGTGATTGATCCGCATAAGATGTTTAGCGCGGCGTAAGGCTTGGGGCAAATAAAAGGGCGACCTGTGGGTCGCCCTTTTTGTATCTGGTGTTTAGGCCTGTAGGCGTCGGCTGATCACATCCAGCAGATCACAGCCATCACGCAACGGAATGGCGCAGAGCAGGGCGAAGTCCTGGAGGACGAGGTTGTCGGTGTTCAGGCCTTCGCGAAACGCCAGGTTTTCCATGACTTGGGTGACGGCGCGGATGCGGTAGACGGCGGCGTCGTGGAGCACGTCGAGCGGCACTTGGGTGTCGATGAGCAGGGAGGGCGTGGTGGCGTCGTGGCCGGTGAGCGGCATGTATCGGTTCATGTTTTAACCTTTATTTCAGAGAGTGAGGCTACCACTCACACGTCGCCAAACGAATGGGTGGCAGCTGTACGCAGGTTGGCGAACCGGTGAAATAAAGCAAAGGCCGGCAGACCCGAAGGTCTCCCGCGCACAGCCGCCATAAAGCAGCCTTACGCGTGCAAAAGCACTAGCAAAGGAGCAGGTGCTTTTGCATGCATTATTTCAATCGAGTCGCCAAACCCGTGTCGCCATATGGACGACCGCCGAACTATAAGCGCCATCCTCCGCCGGGAGCAAGTCGCTCGGCCAATGAAGCTCAAATGTGGGAGCTGGCTTGCCTGCGATAGCGGCGGGCCAGTCAACTTATCCTTGGCTGAGCCACCGCCATCGCAGGCAAGCCAGCTCCCACATTGATTGAGTTGTGTCAGCGAGTGGCCAGGGCACCTTGGTACAGCACGGGGCCGGTGGGTTGTCCGGTGGGTGAGCCGCCTTGTGGCTCCAGGCTGACGGCGAGGGTCGCGGGTGCAGTCAACAGCGCCTGCTGTTCCTTGCTCAGCTGGATTCGGCCTTTACCCGCGCTCGGCACCAGGCCCAGGGAGACGGGTTTGCCACCGGCCGCAATGACCCACAGTTCCAGGGCACGCGTCGGCTCTACGGCGGCCAATGTGAGTGGCTCGACTTGCAGGTGATCGCCAAACGCTTGCACCTGCAACGCCGGCTGCTGGTTGGCCGCGACCAACGTGGCGTTGTATTCGGCGCCGATGTCCCGCTGATACAGCACGCCCACCAACACCGCCACGACGATCGCGCAGGCAGCGGCCAGCAGGCGAAAACTCATCCAGAATGGTTTCTTCGCCGGCACGTGCAGCACTTGCGGCTCAATGCGTGCCTTGATGCCTGCCCACACATGATCCGGCACCGGCCGCTCGGGCACGGCGCCCGTCAGGCTGGCGAGGGCATCCTGCCAATGGCCGAGTTCGACGCGCAGCGCGGCATCGTCCAGCAGCAGGTTTTCAAAGCGCCGACGGGCAGTGGCGGGCATCAAACCGATGGCGTAATCGGCAGCGAGGGCGCGGCGCAGGGTGGTGGTTTGGTAGTTCATGATTCAAGGCACCTGCGCAGGCGCTCCATGCCGCGGCGAATCCAGGATTTGACCGAGCCCAGGGGCGCCGCCAAGTGGTCGGCCAGTTCCGAGCACGACAGGCCCTGGAAGTAAGCCACGCTGATTGATTGGCGCTGCATACCGTCGAGGGTGTCGAGGCAGCGGTTGAGGGCGCGGGCTTCGCGCTCACTGTCGAGCTGTTCGTAGGCGCTGGGGCTGTCGTCGAGCATGGCGTCTTGCTGGCCCTCAGCTAATGGCTGTTCGCGGTGTTTGCGCAATTGGTCGATGGCCAGGTTGCGGGTGATGTTGACCATCCAGGTCATCGGCGCGGCCAAATGGGCCTCGTAGCGCGAAGCGTTGTACCAGATACGCACAAAGGCCTCCTGCAGCACTTCTTCGGCCAGGTCTGCGCGCCCCATGAAACGAAACGCGACACCGTGCAGCCGTGGCGAAACACTGCGGTAAAGGGTCTCGAACGCCTGTCGGTTGCCCAGGGCACATTGGGCCAGCAAGGGCTGCAACGGGTCAGCATCATGAATGGAAATAGGGCTTCTCCAGGCTCTCGTTCGAGGGCGACGGGACTGCGCACGGTAGGCAGAGGGTAGTCCAGCTTGAGCATTCATTCCATCCGACTCCGGGCGGCGCTTGTGGGATATACGCGCGCGGGGAACATTTGGATGCAGATTTTTCTGAACTAATCTGCAGGTGGGAACATTCCTTCGGGACTGTCAGTCAAACGCCTGCTTTTAGCTCCTACATTCAGAGGTTGTCTTGATGAAGATTTCACGCGGTTTTGCCCTGTCCTGCCTGTTGACCGTGGCCGCCAGCCCGGTGTTTGCCGCAGGTTTCAGCCTCGGTGACGTGGCCAATGCCGTCTCCGGTGCCCAGGGCAGCAACAACAAGGCGGCGGCTGCGGCGCCTAGCTCTGAGACCGCCGGCCTGCTGAGCGCCTTGACCTCGCAACTGAACATCACCCCCGAACAAGCCGTGGGCGGTACTGGCGCCATGCTGGGCCTGGCCAAGAACAAACTGAGCGGTACCGACTACTCGCAACTGGGCAAGAGTGTGCCGGGCCTGGATCAACTCTCGGGCAGCAACTCCCTGGGCAGCCTCGGCGCGTTGAGCGGGATGCTCGGCCAGAGCGGCGGCAGCAAGACCAGCGGCCTGGACGGGTTGTTGGGTAACGTGAAGAGCACCAACGACCTGAACACCGCCTTCAGCGCGTTGGGCATGGACAGCGGCATGGTCAGCCAATTTGCCCCGGTGATCCTCAAGTACCTGGGCGGCCAGGGCGCCAGCGAATCGGTACTGGGCAAGCTGGCCTCGGCCTGGGGTACTGGCAGCTAAAGCGACTCTGCGCGCAGTTGTGCGATGCGCGCATCCTTCTCCATCCAGAGCTGGTTCACCCAGTTCTGGACGGTCTGGCGAAACGCCGGGTCATTCTCGTAATCCCCTTGCCACAACGCCGGGTCCAGCTCACGGGTGCGGATATCAATGATCACCTTGGGCACTGTGCCGCAGATCAAGTCCCAGAACCCCGGGATCTTCTGCTGCGGGTAGACCACCGTCACGTCGAGGACCGCGTCCAATTGCTCACCCATGGCCGCCAGCACAAACGCCACGCCACCCGCCTTGGGCTTGAGTAAGCGGGCAAATGGCGAATCCTGCTGCTTGCGCTTGGCCTCGCTGAACCGTGTGCCCTCCAGATAATTGACCACCGTCACCGGTTGGCGCTTGAACAGCTCGCACGCCTGCTTGGTGATCTTCAAATCCTGGCCCGCCAGTTCCGGGTGTTTGGCCAGAAAGGCCTTGGTGTAGCGCTTCATGAACGGGTAATCCAGCGCCCACCAGGCCAGGCCGAGGAAGGGCACCCAGATCAGCTCTTTTTTCAGGAAGAATTTGAAGAACGGCGTACGCCGGTTGAGCGCCTGGATCAGCGCGGGAATGTCGACCCAGGATTGGTGATTGCTGATCACCAGGTAAGACGTATCGCCGCGCAGTTCGTCGCCGCCACGAATGTCCCATTGGGTGGGGATGCACAGCGCGAAAATCAGTTTGTCGATCTCGGCCCAGGTCTCGGCGATCCACATCACGGCCCAAGAGGCGTAGTCGCGAAAGCGGCCGGGCGCTACCAGCTTGAGCAGGGCAAACACCATCAACGGGCCGAACAGCACCAGGGTGTTGAGCAATAACAGCAGTGTGACAAAACAGCCGGTGAGCAGGCGGCGCATAAGTAACTCTTGGAGTCGGGTGGACGGGCCATGATAAGCAAGCTGAGTCTAGAGGCCAAATCGCAAATTGCTGCACGAATGTGAGCTGGCGCGGAGCGTCCAGAGCTGCATTCCCACGCAGAGCGTGGGAACGATCTAACTAAACAACGCTTTTGCGGTCTAGAATCCGCCTACTTCTTTCCAAGGAAATCACTTCGTGAAACTGCTCCTTGCCTTACTCGCCCTGGCTGCCGTGCCTGTCATGGCCGCCGAACCGACCCTCTACGGTCGCTACGAATACATCCAACTGCCGGAGATCGGCCAAACCTTCAAGGCCAAGATGGACACCGGCGCGCTGACCGCTTCGCTGTCGGCCCGCGATATCGAAACCTTCCAGCGCGATGGCGACGACTGGGTGCGCTTCCGCCTCGGCGGCAAGGACGCCAGCGACAAGGTCTACGAACACAAAGTCTCGCGCATCAGCAAAATCAAAAGCCGCGCCGATGAAGACGAGGACAAGGACGAAGCCACCGTGGCCAAGCGCCCGGTGATCGACCTGGAAATGTGCCTGGGCAACGTCAAGCGCACCGTCGAGGTCAACCTCACTGACCGCAGCAGTTTCAACTACCCGTTGCTGATCGGCGCCAAGGCCCTGCGTGAGTTCGGCGCGGCGGTTAACCCGGCCCGTCGTTACACTGCCGACAAACCGGACTGCTGATCGAGCCTATGCCGCACATCCTGATTGTCGAAGACGAAGCGGCGATAGCCGACACGCTGATCTTTGCCCTGCAAGGCGAGGGGTTCACCACTACCTGGCTGAGCCTTGGCCAGGAGGCGCTGGCGCATCAACGCCAGACGCCTGCCGACCTGATCATCCTCGACATCGGCCTGCCGGACATCACCGGCTTTGAGACGTGCAAGCAACTGCGCCGCTTCAGTGAAGTGCCGGTGATGTTCCTCAGTGCGCGCGACGGCGAGATTGACCGGGTGGTGGGCCTGGAGATCGGCGCCGACGATTATGTGGTCAAGCCGTTCAGCCCACGGGAAGTGGCGGCGCGGGTTCGGGCGATTCTCAAACGCGTCAGCCCAGGTGCCGCGCCGGCCGTGTTTCAGGTCGATCTGGAGCGCATGCAGATCAGTTATCGCGGCCAGGCTTTGAGCCTTACGCGGCATGAATTTCGCCTGCTGCAAAGCTTGCTGGAGCAGCCCGAGCGGGTGTTCAGCCGCGAGCAATTGCTCGACGCGGTGGGCGTGCCGGCCGATGCCGGCTACGAGCGCAATATCGACAGCCATATTAAAAGCCTGCGCAGCAAACTGCGGGGCATTGCGGCGGATGCCGAGCCGATCCAGACCCATCGTGGCCTCGGCTACAGCTACAGCCCGAGCCACAGCTGATGCGCCTGGGGCTGCGGATCTTCCTGGTGTATGCGCTGTTTATCGGCCTCACCGGTTACTTTGTGCTCAACACGGTGATGAAGGAAATCCGCCCCGGCGTGCGCCAGTCCACCGAAGAAACTTTGGTGGACACGGCGAACCTGCTGGCTGAGATCCTGCGCGATGACGTAAAAAATCATACCCTCGGCCAAAGCCACTGGCCTGAGTTGCTCAAGGCCTACGGCAATCGCCAGCCCGGCGCGACCATCTGGGGCCTGCCGAAAAACCAGGTTAACCACCGCATCTACGTGACCGACGCCAACGGCATCGTGCTGCTCGATTCCACGGGCGAAGCGGTGGGGCAGGACTATTCACGGTGGAACGACGTGTACCTCACCTTGCGGGGTGAGTACGGCGCCCGTTCCACCCGCAGCGAGCTGGACGATCCCACTTCGTCGGTGATGCACGTGGGCGCGCCGATCCGCGACAACGGGCAAATCATCGGCGTGGTAACGGTGGCCAAGCCCAACAGCTCGTTGCAGCCTTATGTGGATCGCACCGAGAACCGCTTGCTCTGGTACGGCGCCGGGTTGGTGGTTTTGGGCCTGCTGTTGGGCGCATTGCTGTCGTGGTGGCTGAGTGTGGCGCTGCATCGGCTCACGGCGTATGCGCAGGCGGTGAGCGAAGGGCGCCGGGCCGAGTTGCCGCATTACCGTGGCGGCGAACTCAAACAGCTGTCCACCGCTGTGGAGCACATGCGCACGCAGCTGGAAGGCAAGGCCTACGTCGAGCATTACGTGCACACCCTGACCCACGAATTGAAAAGCCCGCTGGCCGCCATTCGCGGCGCGGCGGAATTGTTGCAGGGCGATATGAGCCGCGAGCAGCAGCAGCGTTTTATCGGCAATATCGACAGCGAAAGTGCGCGCTTGCAGCAGTTGATCGAGCGGCTGCTCAACCTTGCCCAGGTGGAGCAGCGCCAGGGTTTGGAAGAGCAGACCCGCATGCCGTTGGCGGCCTTGGTCGACGAGGTACTCAAGGCGCAATGTGCACGAATCGAAGGCGCCGGCCTGCAGGTCGAACAGACGATAGCGGCGGATGTGAAGGTGTTCGGTGAGCCTTTCCTGTTGCGCCAGGCGCTGGGCAACCTGCTCGATAACGCCTTGGACTTCACACCGCCCGGCGGCACCTTGCGATTCAGCGCACAGGCGCAGCATAACGACGTGCAGGTCAGCCTGTTCAATCAGGCTGCGCCGATTCCCGACTACGCTTTGCCGCGCTTGAGCGAGCGTTTCTACTCGTTGCCGCGCCCGATCAGCGGGCGCAAAAGCACCGGCCTGGGCCTCAATTTTGTCGAAGAAGTGATGAAGCTGCACGGCGGCGCGTTGCAGATCGGCAATGTGCAAGGCGGCGTGCAGGTGGTGCTGCATCTCCACACAGTCTCCACAGTGCCCACATAAATCTCCCACAGGCGCGGTTCACGCTCTGCCCATCAAAACAGGGAGAGCCCCATGAACCGAAGCCTGCTGTTCAAACTTGGCGCCATTGCGCTGCTGATGCTGCTGTTGCTGATTCCACTGCTGATGATCAACGGCATCATCAGCGACCGCCAGCAACTGCGCGACGGCGTATTGATGGACATCGCCCGCAGCTCCAGCTACAGCCAGCGCATTACCGGCCCGGTCATGGTGGTGCCGTATCGCAAGACCGTGCGCGAGTGGAAACTCAATGAAAAGCTCAACAAACGCTACGAGGAAACCCGTGAAGAGCGCGGCCGTCTATATTTTTTGCCGGACCGCTTTGAACTCGACGGCAAGGTGCAAACCGAACTGCGATCGCGTGGCATCTACCAGGCGCGACTGTTCCATGCAGACAACCGCATCAGTGGGCGTTTCGAGTTGCCAGCGCAGTTGGGCATTACAGAAAACTTTGCCGATTACCGTTTCGAGCCTGCGTTTCTGGCGGTGGGTATCAGCGATATTCGTGGCATCGAAAACGCCCTGAAGCTTGAGCTGGGCAGCCAGCGCCTGGCGTTCTCGCCAGGCTCGCAAGTGGACTGGTTGGGCGAGGGCGTGCATGTGACGCTGCCCGCGCAGGACAGCAAACAACCGAGCGTGGTGGACTTCGCTTTTGACCTGCGCCTGCAGGGCACCGAACAGTTGCAAGTGGTGCCGGTGGGCAAGACCAGCCAGGTGTCACTCGCGTCCAACTGGCCGCACCCCAGTTTTATCGGCAACTTCCTGCCGGCGCAGCGAGAGGTCACTGACAAGGGCTTCAGCGCCAATTGGCAGACTTCGTTTTTCTCCACCAACCTCGAACAAGCCCTGCAAACCTGCCTGGACCGCCAGGGCTGTGAAGACTTCACCAACCGCAGCTTTGGCGTGAACTTCATCGACCCGGTGGACCAGTACCTCAAGAGCGACCGCGCGATCAAATACGCGCTGCTGTTTATCGCCCTGACGTTTGCCGGTTTCTTCCTCTTCGAAGTACTGAAGAACCTCGCGGTACACCCGATTCAGTACGCGTTGGTGGGCTTCGCGTTGGCGTTCTTTTACCTGCTGCTGTTGTCGTTGTCCGAACACTTGGGTTTTGCGTTGGCCTACCTGATCTCGGCGAGTGCCTGTGTATTGTTGATCGGTTTTTACGTGTGCCATGTGCTGCGCAGTGTTGTGCATGGCCTGGGCTTTTCGGCGGGGTTGGCGGCGTTGTATGGCTTGTTGTACGGGCTGCTGAGCGCTGAAGATTACGCGCTGCTGATGGGCTCGCTGCTGCTGTTCGGGCTGCTGGGTACGGTGATGGTGCTGACGCGCAAACTGGATTGGTATGGCGTGGGCAAGCGCAAAGGTGGGGAGGTGGCGCAATGATTGGGTTGCGTGAAGATCAGCAGGTGCGCGCGCAATTGGTCGGAAAAATCAATGCGTTATTTTATGCGGCAAATGGGCTTTGTGTGGCGAGCGGGCTTGCCCCGCGTTGGGCTGCGCAGCAGCCCCAAAACCTGCCACAGGGGCGTTTCTGGTACACCGCGTTTTGCTTGACTGGGGCCGCTTCGCGGCCCAACGCGGGGCAAGCCCGCTCGCCACAAGGGATCGTGTTTCATCCCGTTAGAGCGGTGGCTGAGTCTCCAGCATCGAAGGCCGTTGGCTGACCTCGGCATACCAGTCGGCAAGCTTGGGGTTGCTGGCGCGCCATTGCAGGTCGGGGTGGCGAAAGTCCAGGTAACCCAGGGCGCAGGCCACGCTGATGGCGGCGATGTCGAAGTGGCTGGCCAGTTCGGCAATCGCATCGCTTTCCAGCTCGGCGAGGGTGCGGTGGATCTTGTTGCGCTGCTCCTCCAGCCATTGGTCCCAGTGTTTTTCTGCCGGGCGCATGGCGGTCTCGTAACGCACCAGCACGGCGGCATCCATGATGCCGTCGGCCATCGAGGCGAGGGTGAGGCGGCGCCAGCGGGCCGAGCCGTCACGCGGGATCAGCGGGTTGCCGACGTGCTGGTGGTCGAAGTAATCGAGGATCACCCGGCTGTCGTGCAGCACCGAGCCATCGGCCAGGCGCAGGGCCGGGATCTTGCCAACGGGGTTGTCCTGCACCACCTGTGCGTCGGGGTTGACCGGCGTCGGCATGCAGCCATGCAGGGCCACGCGGTCCAGTTGGCCAGTCTCGATCAGCAGCACGCGGACTTTGCGAACAAAGGGTGAAGCGGGGTTGTGAAACAAGGTCATGCTGGGCGCGGACATGGGCATTCCTCGGAAATGGCAGGGCTAGCCTAGTAGGATTGTGGTTGTTTTTGAAGGCCCTATCGCAGCGGTGCGACGACTCGACAAGCCAGCTCCCACACTTGACTGCGTACACACATCAACCTGTGGGAGCTGGCTTGCCTGCGATGAGGCCTTCAGCCACGCCGCTTAAGCAAGGCCCAAGCCCCAATGGCAGCAGGAACACCCAACCCCACCCAACTCAACGAATCCCACAACCCATCCCCCAACAGCGCCGCAAACAACCCGGCAGCGCTGAGCAGGCCAATCCCCAGCGGAATGCCGAATACCTTCCAGAAACTCGATTGGCGCGGCTTCATGACTTGGCCGCCTTGCGCCGCACAATCCACAGGTAAACACCGCTGCCCAACACGATGATGGTCAGTACATCCAGCACCGCCCAGAGGATCTTCATCGGCAGGCCGCCATAGTCGCCAAAGTGCAGCGGCTGGGACATGCCCATGGCGTCCATGTACCACGGCCGTTCGGCGATGGCGGTGACGGCCAGGGTGCTGGCGTCGATCAGCACCGGCGTGAGCAGGTGTGAGGTCAGATGCGTGCTGCCCTTCATGAACACCGCGTAGTGGTGTTCGCTGGAAAAGCGCGTACCGGGGAAGGCGATAAAGTCCGGCTCCATGCCGGGCGCGGCCTTGGCGGCGATGCTCAGCAGTTCGGTGGCCGGTGCGCGTTGGGTCAGCGGCGGCGCGTTTTTGTACGGCTCGATCATGGCGCTGAGGCTGTCCTGGCGCCAGGCGGCGATGATCAAATCGGCGCAGGCGCTGATCACGCCGGTGACACCCACCACCAGCGCCCAGGTCAGCGTGACCACGCCGATCAGGTTGTGCAGGTCGAGCCAGCGCAGACGGGTGGATTTGTCTTTACGCACGGTGGCGAACTTCAACCGGCGCATAAACGGCAGGTACAGCACCGTACCCGAGACAATTGCCACCACAAACAGAATGCCCATGAACGCCAGCAGCAACTTGCCTGGCAGCCCGGCGAACATATCCACGTGCAAGCGCAGCAGGAACAGGGTCAACCCGCCATTGGCCGCCGGGGTTTCCACGGCCTCACCGGTGCGCGCATCCAGCATGAAGGTGTGGGACGAGTTGGGCTCGGTGCCGGCCGTGGCAGCCATGATCGCGATCACACCGTTTTTGTCGTCTTCGTCCCACGCCAGGTACTGCATGGCCTCGCCGGGGCGATGAGCCTGGGCTTTGGCCACCAACTGCTCAAGGTTCAGCTGCGGCGTGTCGGCGGGCATCTGTGCCAGTTCCGGCTCGTTGCCCAGCAGGTGGTCGATCTCGTGGTGAAACACCAACGGCAGGCCGGTGAGGGCGAGCAGCAGCAGGAATATCGTGCAGATCAGGCTGGTCCAGGTGTGGATGAAGGACCAGCGGCGGATGGTTTTGCTTTTCATGGTTCATCCAAATGCAAAAGGGCCACGGCGTTGCCGTGACCCTTGGGTGACCGTGTCAGTGGTTTACCACTTGTAGTTCACAGCCGCCACGACATTGCGTTCATCACCGTAGTAGCACCAAGCGCCGTCGCAGGTCGACAAGTAGTCCTTGTTGAAGATGTTCTTGGCGGTGACATCCACCGAGACACCAGCAAGTACTGGGTTAAGGCGGCTCAAGTCGTAATGCACTGCAGCGTCATACACGGTGTACGAACCTACGTGGCCGTTGGCTGTGTTCGCAGTGTTGCCGTAGGTGTCGCCCACATAGCGCACGCCAGCACCAACGCCGAAACCATCCAATACACCCGAATGCCAAGTGTAATCAGACCACAGCGACGCCTGATTACGTGGCACCAACTTCATGCGGTTGCCCTTGTCGTCCCCCTTGAGGATTTCGGTGTCGGTGTACGTGTACGAGCCCACCAGTTTCAGGTTGTCGGTTACTTCAGATGTGGCCTCCAGCTCCAGGCCACGCACGCTGATTTCGCCGATCTGGCTGGTGATGTTGTTTTGTGTCACCGAAACGTTTTGCTGGCGCAGGTCAAACACGGCTGCGGTCAGCAGGGTTTTGCTGCCTACTGGCTGGTACTTCACACCCACTTCAGTCTGTTTGCCCTGGGTCGGCTTGAACGATTCCGTAGCGCTCGCACTGGCGCCAGCAGTGGGCTGGAACGACTCGGTATAGGAGATATAGGGCGTGATGCCTGAGTCGAACACATAGCTCAGACCTGCGTTGCCACTGAAGGCCTTGTCGCGTTGCGTGTTGGTGGCGTCATTCAGGTTGAAGAAAGTGGTGCCGGTGTGAATCCAGTCTTCACGGCCGCCCAAGGTCAGGCGCCATTTTTCCAAAGCGATCTGGTCCTGTACGTAGAGCCCTGTCTGCACGGTTTTCTGGTTGTAATCGTAGAACGTAAACGGAGCGCCAGCCGGGTGTGGCTGGTTATAGATCGGGCGGTTCGGATTAATGCTCGCCGCACTACCTTCGACCCAGTGGTAGTCGGTGTTGGAGCGCTGGTGGTCCAGGCCCAGCAGCAGTGTGTGGCTTAGGGCCCCGGTTTGGAAATCGGCTTGGAAGTTGTTGTCTACGGCCAGTTGGGCGATGTCTTCATCCACTTTGTCGTAGATACGTTTCAGCATGCCATCTGCACCTACGGCAGTGTCGCCGTAGCTGGAGTAGGTAGTGTTGAAGGCTAGTTCGCTTTTGGTGTAACGCAGGTTTTGCTTGAACTGCCAGGTATCGTTGAAACGATGGTCGAAGGCATAACCGAGGGCGTAGTAGGTGCGGTCGTAGTAGTCCTGATCCGGCTCGCCAAGGTTTTTGTGATGCGAAATCTTGCCTGCTGGCGACCCCAGTTTAGTGCCTTGCAACGGCAGGAACTGGCCACTGATACCGGTATCGTCGCGGGTAAATTGCGAGAGCAGGGTAAGGTGGGTGTCGTCGTTGATATTCCAGGTCAGGCTCGGCGCGATGTTATAGCGCTTGTCTTCGATATGGTCGATGGGCGTGCCGCTATCACGCACCACACCGTCGACGCGGTACAGGAATTGGCCTTGATCATCGATCTTGCCGGTGCTGTCGAAGCTGATTTGCTTACGGTTGTTGCTGCCGACTTCGGCGCGTACAGCGTTGCTGCTTTCCGCTCGTGGGCGGCGGCTGACCATGTCTAGCATCCCGCCCGGTGGCGTTTGACCATATACCGAAGAAGCAGGGCCGCGCAGTAGAGTAATGCGGTCCAGGTTCCAGGTTTCCTGTTTTGGGTTGGCATAGGAGCCTTTTGGCAGTGGCAGGCCGTCCAGGAACTGAGTGGGTTCGAAACCACGTACCCGCAGCCAGTCGGCACGGGAGTCGCTGCCATAACTGCTTGCGATCACACCGGGCATGTAGCGTACGGCGTCATCAAGGTTCTGCACGCCACGGTCTTCCATCTGCGCACGGGTAACCACAGACATGGAGCGCGGTGCCTCAATGATCGGCGTATCCGTTTTGGTGCCTGCCGCGGTGCGAGTCGCGACATAGCCATCCACCGGTCCCCACGCACTTTCATAGCTGCCTGCGCCAATGATGCTGGTCTCTGGCAACGCCACGACACCTTCCGGGACAGGCACCAGCGTAAACGTCCCGGCACTGCTTTGCTCCAATTGCAACCCGGTGCCACGCAACGCCTCGCGCAACGCGCCCTGGGCATCGAATTGGCCTTTGACCGGTGCTGAGGTCTTGCCCGCTGCCAGCGAAGGGTTCAGCGTCAGGGCCAGGCCCGACTGGCTGGCGATCTGGTTCAGGGTGCTCGCCAATGGCGCAGCCGGCAGGTTGTAGGCGCGCACGTTGCTAGCCTGTTCGGCGGCGATCAGCGCGGTGCTCGTCAGCGGGGCGCTGAGGGCAATGGCCATGGCTAACAGGCTGGGGCGCAACAAGGTGTCTAGCGTGCGGGACATGGGGCGGCTCCTGAATGAAAATATTTCTCAATTGCCTAGGTGCCGGATGAGAATCAGAAAGTGATAGGGCTGGGTGAAAATATTTTTTTGAGGTGGCTTTGAGGGCCTCATCGCAGGCAAGCCAGCTCCCACCTTTAACGGTGTTCACAATTCCAAAGTTGGGAGCTGGCTTGCCTGCGAAGGCGATCGGCCAGGCACTGAAAAACCTAAGGCTTAGCCTTCACGGTCACCCACCACGGCGTGTGCTGCTCGATCTGTACCGGTAAGGTCGGCAGCAGGGCGTTCAGCGCCAGGGTGGTGTCGTGCAAGGGGAAGCTGCCGGTGATGCACAGGTCGGCCACGTTTTTATCCACGCCCAGGTAGCCGGTGCGGTAACGACTCAGCTCGGCAACCACATCACCCAGGCGCGCGTTGTCGACCACCAGCATGCCGCGTGTCCAGGCGTCTGCGGCGGGTTCGACCACCCGCGCAGGGCCGAGGCCGTCGCTGCGCATCAGCACTTGCTGGCCTTGCTTGAAAATCTGCTCCTGATGCAGCGCCTCAGGCTGGGCGGCCACGGCAGACTGCAGCACGCTCAGGCGCGTGGCGTCGCCTTCGCGCTTGACGATAAACCGCGTACCCAGGGCTCGCAGGCTGCCATCACGGGTTTTCACATAGAACGGTCGGGCATCGTTGTGGCCGGTTTCGACCAGGATTTCGCCTTCCTGCAACACGATCAGCCGACGTTTTTCATCGAAGCGCACGTCAATGGCGCTGTGGGTGTTGAGGTTGATCAGCGTGCCGTCGGCCAGCTTCAGCGTGCGTTGCTCGCCGGTAGCGGTGCGCTGGTCGGCCAGCCAATAGTGGATTGGCACGTAACGCTCACCGGCAAACAGCGCCAGGCCGATCACCAGCGCGATGCTGGCCAAACCGCCGCCCAACTTGCGCACGCGCTGGCGAATGCCTTGGCGTGACTGCAACAGCGCCGCCCGCGCCGGGCCAGAAGCTACGCTGAAACGCTGGTCGAGCATGCCCAGCTGACGCCAGGCGCGTGCGTGTTCTTCATCACTGGCCAGCCATTTGGCGAACTCTTCCTGTGCAACCAGGCTGCCGTCGCCTGAGCCCAGCGAGAGTTGCCAGGCAATCGCCGCATCCAGCACACGGGCCGTGACCGGTTTGGAGCCTGTCACAGCGGCTCGCCATACAGTGCGATGTAGCACTGGCGAATGCCTTGGGCCAGGTACTGGCGCACACGTGGCACCGACACACCCAGGCGCTGGGCGATTTCGGCGTGGCCCAGGCCGTCGAGGCGGTTATAGAGGAAGGCAGCGCGGGCCTTGCTCGACAGCTTGCCGAGCAGGCGGTCGATGGCCTTGAGGTCTTCGAGGATCAGTTGCTGTGCTTCGGGCGAGGGGTGTTCGCTTTCCGGGATCAGCATCAGCTCGCTGAGGTACGCCTGCTCCAGCGCCGCGCGGCGGAAGTAGTCGAACAGCAAGCCTTTGGCGATGGCCACCAGGAACGCACGTGGCTCGCGCGGTTCGCGCAGCTCGTCCCGGCCCAGCAGGCGTATGAAGGTGTCCTGGCTCAAGTCTTCGGCGCGGCTCGGGCAGGCCACATTGCGTCGCAGCCACGCCAACAGCCAGCCACGATGGTCGCGATACAACGCGCCAACAAGCTCACTGTGTGGGGTTTGGACCGACGACAAGGCATCACCGAATAAACAAGGGGTTTAAACTAACGAGAATTATTCGCGATTGTGTCAGAGGCAGGGAGTGGGCGCAATTGGCGTCTGTCGGGCGATCGTTCCCACGCTCTGCGTGGTAATGCCTCCTGGGACGCTCAGCGTCCCCTAGAAAGAGGGCGCTTGTTTGCGACGTGTCCATTGGCTCAAGCGCTCTTGCAGCACCTGTGGGCTGTCGATTCCCTGTTGGCGAGCACGGCTGAACAGGATGAGCATCAGCTCTGCCGTGGCCAACGCATCGGCGCTGGCGTGATGGCGTTCGCCCACGTGCAACTTGAAGTGGTTGATCCAGTCGTCGAGCCCGGCCTCGCGAATATTCGCGTCGGGGCACAACAGCGGGGCGATGTCGGCTACATCGAGGAACGGATGGGCCAGCCGATAGCCCAGGCTGCTCTTAAGCGCCCGGCACAGCATGTGTTGGTCGAACGGCGCATGGAACGCCAGCAACGGGCTGTCGCCGACAAAGGCCATAAAATCCAGCAAGGCTTGCGCCGGGTCGCTGCCGGCGGCAATTGCACTGGGGCCGAGGCCATGGATCAGCACGCTGGGGCTGAGCTTGGTGTTGGGCTGTTGCAGGGTGCGTTCGAACATCTGCGAAAAATCCACCGCGCCATCCTCGATCACCACCGCGCCGATGGACAGCACTTGGTCGCGGTTGAGGTTCAGGCCGCTGGTTTCCAGGTCGACCACCACCCAACGTTGGCTGCGTAACGACCCTTCGCCCAGCAATGCGGGCTTGGGCAATTGTGCCAGCCGCTGCTGCTGAGCCGCGTCGAGCCCGGGCTTGTTCTTGCGCAGCCAACTGAACAGGCTCACAGCTGATACCGTAGCGTCAGGCTGCTTTGCAGGCGTTGGGCCTGGCGCAGGGATTCACGCAGGATGCGCCGGTCCAGGTGGTTGAGGCTGTCGGGGTCGACGCGGTTGGAATACGGCAGGTTCTCGCGGGTTTGCAGCTGATGCTGCTGCATGCGGGTTTGCTGGATAAAGTGATAGGCCTCCTCATAGGCAGCGCCATCCAGCGGCTCAATGACCTCCTTGACCACCAGTTGGCGCAGGCGCTCCAAGGTATTGTTGGCGTGGATACCGTTGGCCATGGCCAACAGGCGCGCGCCATCTACAAAGGGCGTAAGGCCCTGCACCTTGAGGTCGAGCGTGGCCTTTTCGGCGCCTTTGCGCGTCAGCACAAAGTCGCGGAAACGCCCGACCGGCGGGCGCTGGCGCAAGGCGTTCTCGGCCAGCATGCGTTGGAATAAGCGGTTATCGGCCACCTGATCCAGAATGCCCTGGCGCAGTTGCTCGCAACCGCGCTCGTCACCCCACACCACGCGCATATCGAAATAGATGCTCGACCCGAGCAGGTTCTCCGGCGTGGCTTCGCGGATAAAGGCACCAAAGCGCCGCGCCCATTCGGCCCGTGACAGGCACAGCTCGGGGTTGCCGGCCATGATATTGCCCTTGCACAGGCTGAAGCCGCACAACGCCAGGCTTTGGTTGATCTGCTGCGCCAGGGGCAGCAGGCGGCCGCGGATCTCGGCGGCTTCGGCGGCGTCCTTGGCTTCAAACAGGATGCCGTTGTCCTGGTCGGTAAACAGTGTTTGCTCGCGGCGCCCTTCGCTGCCGAAACACAGCCAGCTGAAGGGCACGTCAGGGTCACCTTTCTCGGCCAGAGTCAGCTCGATCACTCGGCACACAGTGTGGTCGTTGAGCAGGGTAATAATGTGGGTGATCTGAGTCGAGGAGGCACCATGGGCCAGCATGCGTTCGACCAGTTGGCCGATTTCACCGCGAATCGCCACCAGGTTTTCCACCCGGGGCGCGTTGCGAATGGTGCGGGCCAAGTGCACCAGGTCGACACGTTGCAGGGAAAACAGGTCGCGCTCGGACACCACGCCACACAGGCGCTGGTCTTTGACCAGGCAGACATGGGCGATGTGTCGCTCGGTCATGGCGATGGCGGCATCGAAAGCGCTGTGGTCCGGGCTTAAAAAGAACGGCGCCTGGGTCATATGGCCGGCGATGGCTTGATTGAAATCGCCGGTGCCATCGGCGACCACCTGGCGCAGGTCGCGCAAGGTGAAAATCCCCAGCGGCGCCTTGTGCTCGTCGACGATCACGATGCTGCCCACTTGTTGCTCATGCATCAGTGTCACTGCCTCGCGCAGCGGCGTGGTCGGGCTGCAGGTGACCGGGTGGCGCATGGCCAATTCACCCAGGCGGGTGTTCAGTGAATACTGGGTGCCCAGGGTTTCCACGGCCTTTTGCTGCACCTGCTGGTTGACCTGATCCAACAGGCTGCTGACTCCGCGCAGGGCAAAATCGCGAAACGGGCTGGAAAGGGCGAACAGCTTGATAAACGCCGGCTTGTTCAGTTGCAGGCAGAAGGTGTCTTCGGCGGCTTTGTGCTCGGTGCGTGTCGCACGCTCACCCAGCAACGCGGCAAGAGGGAAGCACTCGCCGGTGGTGATCTCGAAGGTGGCTTGCGTCGAGTCCGGCCGCTCGCCGACTACGCGGCCCTGCTTGACGATATAGAAGTGCTCCACCGGCCCGCCGGACGGTTTGAGAATGCTGTCGCCGGGGCCGTAGAAACGCAGCTGGCACTGTTCGACCAAGAACGCCAGGTGGGCGTTTTCCATCTGGTTGAACGGTGGGAAGCGTTGCAGGAATTGCAGGGTGCCGTGGATGTTCTGCAACACGGCGGTTTTTCCCGCGTGCGTGAAAGCATCAGCTTTACTCATAACAGTGACCGCAGTTTTTTTGTCGTTATCGTCCTGCATGGTCGACTCCCGCGCGGCGGGTGCCCATTGGACGTAAGTCTAGGTCTGGGCAAAACCATTCACGACTAGGGAAAAACCTTACATGACTATCGTCCAAACCCCGTAGAACGCCCACTAGGCAAACTTTCCGACGAAGTGCACATTGTTCGCCCTTCCGCAGATGTCTGACGAGTGTGCTGGGAGATTGAATAGAACTGCTGAGAAACGTATGTCCGACCACGATATTTTGAGTGATGCCGAGCGCGAGGCGCTGAGCGCCGTGATGCTGGAGCCCGATTTGCCGCCACAGCGGGTGTTGATTGTCGACGACGACAAGGACGCTCGTGAATTGCTTGCGGAGATCCTGGGTCTGGACGGCATTCGCTGCATGACCGCCGACAGTGGCGAGACAGCGTGGGATTTGTTGAGCTCCAGCAGTTCCATCGGTTTGCTGATCACCGATTTGCGCATGGCGCCGAGCAACGGCCTGCAATTGATTCGCAAAGTGCGCGAGTCAACCCGTGCGGCGTTGCCGATCATCATCATGTCGGGGGACGCGGAAGCGCCGGATGTGATTGATGCGATGCATTTGAGCGTGGTGGATTTTTTGCTCAAGCCGATTGATAGCGTGAAGTTGGCGAAGATGGTCAAGCGGGAATTGGGGATGGCGCAGTAGCTACCGCTGGTCAGCTTTACTCTTTACCTGTCAATGTTGACAGTTGGAAAGTTGAATAGGCTCTTGTCTACTGGATGAAGTGACGCGTAGAGATCGTTACTTTAAATACTCATTAGACGGGGTGATGGAAATGGCGACTGAAAGTTCGTTCAAAGGTTCGGCAATTCTAAAAGTTACCTATAAAGACAAACCGCACCTTGAGTTTAACTTTGATAAGGTTGAAGGGGCTGCAAACAATTTTGTTGCTTTTGACAATAAAGGCAAACCAGTCTTGCAAATTGTTTATCCTCATGACGTTAAAGACGGTGAAACCTATAAGTTTGACTACGCAGCAGATAATTCATGGGGGTTACAGTTCTACGGCGACGGAGACGCCCGCGGTTTGGCCGGGACAGTCACAGTGATTGTTACGGATGGCGGCGATCACCAAGCACTTACCATTACTGCTGTTTATGAAAAAGAAGTAGGTAAGAAATACGTGTTTGATGGGAAGGCTGATATCCAATACACCCCATGATGAAATCGGATAGATGAGTGTTATGCGTGGGCTTGAACTCCCTGATCCGCAGATCAGGGAGTTGTTTTCTAATTAAATACCGTTTTTCGCCTTATATTCCCGACGCCTGCGATGCAACACCGGCTCCGTATACCCATTCGGCTGCTTAGTCCCTTCAATCACCAACTCCACCGCCGCTTGAAACGCGATGTTGCTGTCGAAATCCGGTGCCAGCGGGCGATACAACGCGTCACCGGCATTCTGACGGTCCACCACCGGCGCCATGCGCTTGAGGCTTTCCATCACTTGGGCTTCGTTGACGATGCCGTGGCGCAGCCAGTTGGCGATGTGCTGGCTGGAGATGCGCAGGGTGGCGCGGTCTTCCATCAGGCCCACATCGTTGATGTCCGGCACTTTCGAGCAACCGACGCCCTGGTCGATCCAGCGCACTACATAACCGAGGATGCCCTGGGCGTTATTATCCAGTTCGTTGCGGATTTCTTCGTCAGACCAATCGGTGTTGCTGGCCAGAGGAATGGTCAGGATATCGTCTACCGAGGCGCGCTCGCGCTTGGCCAGTTCGGCCTGGCGGGCGAACACATCAACCTTGTGGTAGTGCAGCGCATGCAGCGCAGCCGCCGTCGGCGATGGCACCCAGGCGGTGTTGGCGCCGGCCAGTGGGTGAGCGATTTTCTGTTCGAGCATCGCCGCCATCAGGTCGGGCATGGCCCACATGCCTTTACCGATCTGTGCACGACCTTGCAGGCCGGTGCTCAAGCCGATATCGACGTTCCAGTTTTCGTAGGCACCGATCCATTTTTCCGCCTTCATGGCGGCCTTGCGCACCATCGCGCCAGCTTCCATGGAGGTGTGGATTTCATCGCCGGTGCGGTCGAGGAAGCCGGTGTTGATAAACACCACGCGCTCGCTGGCCGCCTTGATGCAGGCCTTGAGGTTGACCGTGGTGCGGCGCTCCTCGTCCATGATCCCGACTTTCAGCGTATTACGCGGCAGGTTCAACACGTCTTCGATGCGGCCGAACAGCTCATTGGTAAACGCTGCTTCTTCGGGGCCGTGCATCTTCGGTTTTACGATATAGACGGAACCGGTGCGGCTGTTCTTGCGGCTGCTGTTGCCGTTGAGGCTGTGGATCGCCGCCAGGCTGGTGAGCAGGCCGTCGAGGATACCTTCCGGTACTTCGTTGCCGTCTTTATCCAGGATCGCGTCGATGGTCATCAAGTGGCCAACGTTACGCACGAACAGCAGCGAACGGCCGTGCAGGGTCACGTCCTGGCCATCCACGCCGGTGTAGACGCGGTCGGCGTTCATGGTGCGGGTGAAGGTCTTGCCGCCCTTGGCCACTTCTTCGGCCAGGTCGCCTTTCATCAGGCCGAGCCAGTTGCGGTAGATCACCACTTTGTCATCGGCATCGACGGCGGCGACGGAGTCTTCGCAGTCCATGATGGTGGTCAGCGCGGCTTCCATCAGCACGTCTTTGACGCCGGCGGCGTCGGTCTGGCCGACCGGGGTGCTGGCGTCGATCTGGATTTCGAAGTGCAGGCCGTTGTGTTTAAGCAGGATCGCAATCGGCTCGGCCGCAGGGCCCTGGAAACCGATCAGTTGTGCGTCGTCGCGCAGGCCACTGTTGCTGCCGCCCTTGAGGCTGACGATGAGCTTGCCATCCACCATCTTGTAACCGGTGGAATCGACGTGGCTGCCGGCGGTGAGCGGCGCGGCTTCGTCGAGGAAAGCACGGGCGAAGGCAATTACCTTGTCGCCACGCACTTTGTTGTAACCCTTGCCCTTCTCGGCGCCGTCGGCTTCGCTGATGGCATCGGTGCCATACAGCGCGTCGTACAGCGAGCCCCAGCGTGCATTGGAGGCGTTGAGGGCGAAGCGGGCATTCATGACCGGCACCACCAGCTGCGGGCCGGCCATGCGGGCAATTTCGTCATCGACATTTTGGGTCGAGGCCTGGAAATCTGCAGCTTCTGGCAGCAGGTAACCGATATCTTGCAGGAAGGCTTTGTAGGCCACTGGGTCGTGGGCTTTGCCTGCGTGGGTCTGGTGCCAGGTGTCGATCCGCGCCTGGAAATCATCGCGTTTGGCGAGTAGGGCTTTGTTCTTCGGTGCCAGGTCGTGGATGACCTTGTCGGCGCCGGCCCAGAACTGGTCGGCAGTGATGCCGGTGCCGGGAATGGCTTCGTTGTTCACGAAGTCGAACAGGACTTTGGCGACCTGCAGGCCACCGACTTGAACGTGTTCAGTCATTGCTTGCCTCACTCTGCGGAGCTTATGCGCTGTTTCAGATTTTCATTATGTAGTGCACGGTTGGGCATACTACATGATGACTTGCGGTTGTGAAAATTAGACTAAATACGTCGTTTAGCGACTCATTTTGGTCGTACGGTCACAGCGGAGAATCGGATGTTCTCAAAAAACTATTGGATTGTTCCAGATAAATATAAAAATGGTACACGATTTGTTCCTGGCCGCTTCCGTAGGCAATGGCTTCATGTGGGAGCGGGCTTGCCCGCGATAGCGATAGCTCAGCCAACCGATGTGTAACTGACAGGCCCCAACGCGGCATAAATATCGACACAACTTTTGAAGGCAGCCAATTTCTCCTGTGGCGAGCAGGCTTGTCCTGCGTTGGGCTGCGAAGCAGCCCCAAACTCAGACGCTGAGTTCCAACAGGAAAATTGCAGTGCCTTTACTGGGGCCGCTTCGCAGCCCAACGCAGGACAAGCCTGCTCGCCACAACAGCCCACTTGCAACATACGCCCATCGCGGGCAAGCCCGCTCCCACAGGGTGTGTGCCTATAATCGATGATCAACCCACCGAGGGCTTCGCCATGGACCATCTTGTACTCACTATTATCGCCGCCGACAAACCCGGCCTGGTTGAACGCATTGCGCAGAACATTGCCGCCCACGGCGGTAACTGGCTGGAAAGCCGCATGGCGCACATGGCCGGGCAGTTTGCCGGGATTTTGCGGGTCAGCGTGCCGACGGAACAGCGTCAAGCCCTGGTCGGCGCGCTGGAGGACTTATCCACACATGGCATTCGTGTGCTGGTGGGCGAGGGCAGCAGCGGGCAGGCCTCGGCGTCCAAATCGATCATGATGACGTTGGTGGGCAATGACCGCGCAGGCATCGTGCGCGAAATCACGGCGCTATTGAGCAAACAAGGCGTGAACCTGGCGAGCCTGAGCACGGATGTGCGTCCGGCGCCCATGAGCGGTGATCCCTTGTTTAGCGCCGAAGCGTTGTTACAGGTGCCGGCCGCGTTGTCCCTGGATACCTTGCAGCTGTCCCTGGAAACCTTGGCCGATGATTTGATGGTGGAACTGCACCACGAGGAATAATCGGTCCACAAGGTTATGCATGGAAATCTTGCATGGGCCTGTGGATAACCTGTAGAGACCCGGCGCCAGGCCATGCCGGCCGGGCTTCTTCGTCGATTGAGCAAAAAACGAGCAGTTTCAATGGCTTGTGCACAAATGGCGGGGATCAGGGTGTGGATAACCTTGGGGTGAATGCCTGCAAGCCACGTGCACTGTGGCTTGCAGAGGTTTGTACGTTATTTGATCAGCGTTTGCGCACCGTCAGCCATGCATCCAGGCTGTAAACCACCAGGCCCGCCCAGATAAATGCGAAAGCAATCAGCGTGCTGGTCGCCAGGTGTTCACCGAACAGCAGCACCGCTTCCAACAGCACCAGCGTCGGCGCCACGTATTGCAAAAAGCCCAGTGCGGTGTAGGGCAAATGCCGTGCGGCGGCGTTGAAACACACCAGCGGAATCAGCGTAACCGGGCCTGCGGCCACCAGCCACCAGGCTTCGGAGGTGCTCCAAAATTCAAGCTGCGCACTATGGGCCGACGGGTTGAACAACAACCAGGCGACGGCGATCGGCACCAGCATCCAGGTTTCCACCACCAGCCCTGGCAGCGCCTTGACCGGCGCCTGTTTGCGGATCAAACCGTAAAAGCCGAAGGTCAACGCCAGCACCAGCGACACCCACGGCAGACTGCCGACTTGCCACACTTGCTGCGCCACACCCACCGCCGCCAGCCCGACGGCGATCCATTGCAGGCGGCGCAGGCGCTCGCCCAGGATCAGCATGCCCAGCAGTACATTCACCAACGGGTTGATGTAGTAACCCAGGCTCGCTTCCAGCATGCGCCCGCTGTTCACCGACCACACATAGGTCAGCCAGTTGGCCGCAATCAACGAACCGCTGAGTGCCAGAATCGCCAGGCGCTTGGGGTTGTCGCGCAGTTCACGGAACCAGCCGGGGTGCTTCCACACCATCAACAGCAAACCGCCGAACAGCGCCGACCACAAGACGCGGTGCACGATGATTTCGGCGGCGGGAACACTGGCGATGGCTTTGAAATAAAGTGGGAAAAGACCCCAGATGACATAGGCACTCAGGCCCAGGATGTACCCTTTGCGGGGGTTGGCGGCGTGCATTGCAGAATCCTTGCTCAGGCAGCTTACAAAGCGCGATTGTAAGGATTTTTGTCAGGCAAGGCAGGGGCTTTTCTGTGGGAGCTGGCTTGCCTGCGATGAAATCACCTTAGTACCACTGATACACCGAGTTGTCTGAATCGCAGGCAAGCCAGCTCCCACACCGGTGGTGTACTGCTCTTTAGAAGAGTTTGAGGGGTTCTTCATTGAGCGCCGACAGTTGCTCACGCAACGCCAACACCTGGTCGCCCCAATACCGCTCGCTGCCAAACCACGGAAAGCTGTGGGGGAATGCCGGGTCATCCCAGCGCCGGGCCAGCCAGGCGCTGTAGTGCATCAGGCGCAAGGCGCGCAGGGGTTCGATCAAGGCCAGTTCGCGTGGGTCGAAGTCGTGGAACTCCTGGTAGCCGTCCATCAATTCCGACAGCTGGCCCAGGCATTCCTGACGGTCGCCCGCGAGCATCATCCACAGGTCCTGCACGGCCGGGCCCATGCGGCAGTCGTCCAGGTCGACGATGTGGAACATCTCGTCGCGGCACATCATGTTGCCGGGGTGGCAGTCACCGTGCATGCGGATGTTCTTGTGCGGTGTGGCCTTGTACACCTCTTCCACGCGCTTGAGCAGGTCGCGCGCGACAGACTCGTAAGCGGGCAGCAGGCTTTTGGGAATGAAATTGCCTTCAAGCAAGGTGTTGAGGGAATCGTGACCGAAGTTCTTCACACCCAAGGCTTCGCGGTGTTCAAACGGGCGGGTGGACCCCACCGCGTGTAAACGGCCGAGCAATTGCCCGAGGCGATACAGCTGATCCAGGTTGCCCGGCTCCGGCGCCCGACCGCCACGGCGTGGGAACAGGGTGAAGCGAAAGCCCGCGTGTTCGAACAGGCTTTCGCCGTTATGCACCAGCGGTGCAACCACCGGCACTTCGCACTCGGCCAGTTCGAAGGTGAAGCGGTGTTCTTCCAGGATCGCTTCGTTGGTCCAGCGCTGCGGGCGGTAGAATTTGGCGATCAGCGGCTCGGAGTCTTCGATGCCCACCTGATACACGCGGTTTTCGTAGCTGTTAAGCGCCAACACGCGCGCGTCGCTGAGAAAGCCGATGCTTTCGACGGCGTCGAGTACTAAATCGGGGGTGAGTGTTTCAAACGGGTGGGCCATGCGAACTCCTGCGCGCAGCAGGGCGCCGCGTCCGGCCGGGTATGGTAACGCACCAACGCTGAGATAGGTGGCGACTGTGCCATTGCCATCGCAGGCAAGCCAGCTCCCACACTTGAGCGTGGAATGCGCTCAAAGGTGGGAGCTGGCTTGCCTGCGATGAGGCCCTGTCAGGCGCCGACTATCCCACCATCATCCCGCCGAATCGCCATCACCGACGAGCGCGGCTTGCCGTTTGGCAGATGCTCCGGCCAGGTCGAACCCCCGGTTTCCCCCGGATGCTGAATCCCCACAAACAGGGTCTTCTGGTCCGGCGAAAAGCTGATACCCGTGACCTCGCACGCCACTGGCCCGACCATGAAGCGGCGGATTTCCCCGGTGTTGGGGTCGGCGCACAGCATCTGGTTATTGCCCATGCCGGCGAAGTCGCCCTTGTTGCTGTAGTCGCCGTCGGTGAGGATCCACAAGCGCCCGGCCTTGTCGAACCCCAGGCCGTCGGGACTGTTGAACATGTTTTGCGGGTTGATGTTGGACGAGCCGCCTTTTGGCGTGCCGGCATGCACACCTGGGTTGCCGGCCACCACAAACAAATCCCAGGTGAAGGTGTTGGCGCCGTGGTTATCCGCGTCGGCTTTCCAGCGCAGGATCTGGCCATACACGTTTTTCTCACGCGGATTCGGCCCGCCCACCGGCTGGCCGTCTTCACCGCGCTTGGCGTTGTTGGTGAGCGTGCAATACACCTGGCCGTCGGTGGGGCTGACCACGATCCATTCCGGGCGGTCCATGCGTGTGGCTTTCACCACACTGGCGGCCAGGCGCGCGTGGATCAGCACTTCGGCCTGGCTGGCAAAACCCGAGCTGGCGTCGATGCCGTTTTTGCCGTGGGTGAGTTCGACCCATTCGCCTTTGCCCTTGGGGTGGTCGGCATTGCCGTCGCCGGCATCGAAAATCGCCACGTACAGGGTGCCGTGGTCGAGCAGGTTCTTGTTGGCTTTGGGGTTGTGGTGGTTGATCGGATCGCGGCTGACGAACTTGTAGATGAACTCGCCACGCTCGTCGTCGCCCATGTACACCACGGCGCGGCCATCACGGGTTTCTGCCAGTGCGGCGTTTTCGTGTTTGAAGCGGCCCAGGGCAGTGCGCTTGACCGGTGTGGATTGCGGGTCGAACGGGTCGATTTCCACCACCCAGCCGTGGCGATTGAGTTCGTTGGGGTTCTTGGCCATGTCGAAGCGCGGGTCGTGCAGGTGCCAATTGATCTCGCGGCTGGCGGCCACCACGCCGTAGCGCTTTTGCCCGGCGTCGAAGCTTTGTTGCGGGTTGCTGCTGCCAAAGCAGTCGGTGAAGTTCTCTTCGCAGGTCAGGTAAGTGCCCCATGGCGTCTTGCCGTTGGCGCAGTTCTGGAAGGTGCCAAGGGCTTTTTTGCCGGTTTTGTCGGCGCTGGTTTTCAGCCAGGCATGGCCGGCAGCGGGGCCACCCAGGCGGATCGGCGAGTTACCGTGGATGCGGCGGTTGTAGCGCGAGTCCTGCACGAACTGCCAGGTGTCGCCCTTGCGCCGTACCTCAATCACCGATACACCTTCGCTGGCCTGGGCCTTGCGCACGTCTTCAGCCGATTGCGGCGCGCCGCCATGGGCGTAGAGGTAGCGGTAGTTGGTGTATTCGTTGTTGATCGCCATCAGCGCACGGTTGTTGTCACCGGGGAAGGCGAACAGGCTCATGCCGTCGTTGTTGTCACCGAACTGCTGTTCCTGAGCCTTGGCAGTACCATTGCCGGACGGGTCGAAGGCTGGCGCGTTCTTGTGCAGCGGCTGGCCCCAACTGATCAGTACCGAGGCGGAGTAACCCGGCGGCAAGGTGATGGCGTCGCTGGTGGCCGCAGCGATGCTGGCAAAGCCCAGCAAGGGGCTGGCGGTGGCAGCGTTCACGGCCATTGCGCTGCGCGTGAGCAGGTTGCCACCCAGGAACATCGCGGCACCGCACAGGGCGCCGGCGCCGATAAAACGGCGGCGGGTGAGGCCGACCATCTGTTCAAGGTCGGTGGCTTGGTTTTCTTCTAATAGGCTCATTTCAGGCTCCCTGCGGTTTTTGCAGACACCTTAAGGAGCGCTCGTGACGAATTTGTTGCAGCTTAAAGATGGCGGGCGCCTAAACCGGTGTGCCGAGCAGCACATTGCTGGGTGAGAATTGCACCTGGACTTGGCCGCCTTCGACGACACCCATTGCCTGGAGCGCGGCGGGCTGCGCCAGGGCGCATAAAACCTGGCCGTTGGGCAGTGTGATGCGCACTTCGCTGGGGCCGTCATCGGCGTCGAGAATCGTCTCGATCACACCGCTCACGCAATTGTGTCCAGGTGTTGCAGCCTGCCCGATGGCGAGCAATTCCAGCCATCCGGCCTTGATCAAGGCGACCACTTCAACGCCGGTCTCCAGCTCCAGCCGCTGCGTGCTGTCGTGAGTGATCTGCGCACTCAGGCTCAAGCCGCCCGAGAGTTGCAGGCGAATCAAGTCATTGCGGCCCTGGTGTTCGATGGCGCTGACCTGGCCGTGCAGTTGGTTGCGCGCGCTGGTGCGCAACATCAGGCGACCGAGCAGGTTGAAGTCGCTCGCGTCCTCATCCGAACCCAGCACCTCGGCCTGCAACACTTGCAGGCGTTGGTACAGGCGCAGCACGCGCTCACCTTCGGCCGTCAGCTTGGCGCCGCCGCCGCCTTTGCCGCCGACGCTGCGCTCCACCAGCGGCTTTTGCGCCAGGTTGTTCAACTCGTCGATCGCATCCCACGCGGCCTTGTAACTCAGGCCAGCGCTCTTGGCCGCGCGGGTAATCGAGCCCTGCTCGGCAATATGCGCCAACAGGGCGATGCGCTGGGGGCGGCGGATGATGTGTTGGCTGAGGGAGGTCGGCAGAGACATGTGGATACGCTTCGATAAGGTCAGCGGACGTTGCAGGCGCGGCGCACGCGAGTCAAGTCATGAGCCTGGTTTTGGCGTGCGGGCCAGACAGTACACATCGACCTGACGAGCGCCAGCGTCCATCAATAGGCGGGCCAGGCTGTGGGCGGTGGCGCCGGTGGTGAGTACGTCGTCCACCAGCGCAAAGTGGCGGCCCTGCACCTGGGCGCCGGGTGCCAGCGCAAACGCGGTGAGCAGGTTGCGTTGGCGGGTCTTGGCGTCGAGGGCTTGTTGCGCGACGGTTTCATGGGGGCGTAACAACAGGTGTTCATCGTGTGGGAGGTCGAGGTCTTCGCTGAGCCAGCGGGCCAACATCAACGATTGGTTGAAGCCGCGCTCACGCAGACGCTTGCGCGCCATGGGCACCGGCAGCAGGCAGTCGGGGCGGGTGAGTGCGGTGTTGTCGAAACGGTGTTGCAGATACTGGCCCAGCAAGTGTGCGAGCAGATGACCCAGTGGCCAGCGCGACTGGTGTTTGAAGCGGCTGATAAGGGTGTCGACGGGGAAACCGTAGGTCCAGGGTGCGATCACCTGTTTATAGGCAGGCGGCTTTTTTTGACAGGGGCCGCAAATCAAACCCTCCATCGGCAGGGGCAGGGCGCACACCTCGCAATGCTCCAGCAGCCAGGGCAGCTCGGTTTCGCAGGCGTTGCACACAGTGTGGTTGGAGTTTGTTGCTTCATCGCAAATTAAACAGGTCTGGTTGTTTTCTAACCAAATGTAAACCTGATGTTTGTATCTGAGTTGACAGTGCATGAATCTTCCTTAAATATGCCGAGCATCCGTGTCGTGACTGACTGTGGGTATTGCGGGTATTGCCGGTATTGCCGGTATTGCCCTTCCCACAGCGTAAGCCCAAGCATAATCAAGGAATCGCCCATGAGCGCCAGCACCTCTGCCACCCTGCGTCACGATTGGTCTTTAGCCGAAGTCAAAGCGCTGTTTGTGCAACCCTTCAACGACCTGTTGTTCCAGGCGCAGACCGTGCACCGCGCGCATTTCGACGCCAACCGCGTGCAGGTCTCGACCTTGCTGTCGATCAAAACCGGCGCCTGCCCGGAAGATTGCAAATATTGTCCGCAGTCGGGCCACTACAACACCGGTCTGGAAAAAGAAAAGCTGATGGAGGTGCAGAAGGTCCTCGAAGAGGCCGCTCGCGCCAAAGCCATCGGTTCGACGCGCTTCTGCATGGGCGCCGCCTGGAAGCACCCGTCGGCCAAAGACATGCCCTACGTGCTGCAGATGGTCAAAGGCGTGAAGGCCATGGGCCTGGAAACCTGCATGACCCTCGGCCGTCTCGACCAGGACCAGACCGAAGCCCTGGCCCAGGCCGGCCTGGACTACTACAACCACAACCTCGACACCTCGCCTGAGTTCTACGGCAGCATCATCACCACCCGCACTTACGGCGAGCGCCTGCAAACCCTGGCGTACGTGCGTGATTCGGGGATGAAGATCTGCTCGGGCGGCATCCTCGGCATGGGCGAGTCCCTCGACGACCGCGCCAACCTGCTGATCCAACTGGCCAACCTGCCGGAGCATCCGGAGTCGGTGCCGATCAACATGCTGGTGAAAGTCGCCGGTACGCCGCTGGAAAACGCCGAAGACATCGACCCGTTTGACTTTATCCGCATGCTCGCCGTGGCGCGCATCCTGATGCCGCAATCCCATGTGCGCTTGTCGGCCGGCCGTGAAGCGATGAACGAGCAGATGCAGGCCCTGGCGTTTTTCGCCGGTGCCAACTCGATCTTCTACGGCGACAAGTTGCTGACCACCGCCAACCCGCAGGCCGACAAGGACATGCAACTGTTCTCGCGCCTGGGAATCTTGCCGGAGGCGCGTGAAGAGCACGCCGATGAAGTGCATCAGGCAGCGATTGAGCAGGCGTTGGTGGAGCAGAAGAGCAGCGAGCAGTTCTATAACGCGGTGGTTTAACGCCTCTCTCCACATTTGAAACGCAATCCAACTGTGGGAGCTGGCTTGCCTGCGATAGCGGTCTTCCAGACATATTGATACTGAATGTGCTGCCGTCATCGCAGGCAAGCCAGCTCCCACATTGGATCGGGTTCAACCTGAACTGCCGAGGCCTGCATGTCTTTTGATCTCGCCGCGCGCCTCGCTGCCCGCCGGGCCGAACACCTTTATCGCCAACGCCCTTTGCTTGAGAGCCCGCAAGGCCCGCAAGTGGTGGTGGATGGCCAGCCGCTGCTGGCATTCTGCAACAACGACTACCTGGGCCTGGCCAATCACCCGCAAGTGATCGAAGCCTGGCGCGCCGGGGCCTCCCGATGGGGCGTGGGCGGTGGCGCTTCGCACCTGGTGATCGGCCATGCCACGCCGCACCATGAGCTGGAAGAAGCACTGGCCGACCTCACCGGACGCCCGCGTGCACTGCTGTTTACCACCGGCTATATGGCCAACCTGGGCGCGGTCACCGCGTTGGTGGGGCAGGGCGATACGGTGCTGGAGGACCGGCTCAACCACGCCTCGCTGCTGGACGCCGGCCTGTTGTCCGGGGCGCGTTTCAACCGCTATCTGCATAACGACGCCAGCAGCCTGGCCAAACGCCTGGAGAAGGCGACCGGCAATACGTTGGTGGTCACCGATGGTGTGTTCAGCATGGACGGCAATCTGGCCGACCTGCCTGCGCTGGCCCGTGAGGCACGCGCCAAAGGCGCCTGGTTGATGGTCGATGACGCCCATGGCTTCGGCCCGTTGGGCGCAAACGGTGGCGGCATCGTCGAGCATTTCGGCTTGAGCCAGGAAGACGTGCCGGTATTGGTCGGCACCCTCGGTAAAGCGTTCGGCACCGCCGGAGCGTTTGTGGCGGGCAGTGAAGAGCTGATCGAAAGCCTGATCCCGTTCGCCCGCCCCTACATCTACACCACCAGCCAGCCACCGGCATTGGCCTGCGCCACTTTGAAAAGCCTGGAGCTGCTGCGTACCGAGCACTGGCGGCGTGAGCACCTCAATGGTCTGATCCGCCAGTTCCGCCAGGGCGCCGAGCAGCTTGGCCTGCGGTTGATGGACAGCTTCACGCCGATCCAGCCGATCCTGATTGGCGACAGCGCCACCGCCATGCGCCTGTCGCAGATGCTGCGCGAGCGCGGCCTGATGGTGACAGCCATCCGCCCACCGACTGTGCCGGCCGGCAGTGCGCGTTTGCGCGTGACACTGACAGCGGCCCACAGCGCGGCCCAGGTGCAGCTATTGTTAAACGCATTGGAAGCGTGTTTCCGGTTGTTAAGTATTACGGAGCCCGACCATGCGTGATCGACTGGTATTACTGCCCGGTTGGGGGCTCGGCGTTTCACCGCTGGAGCCTTTGGCTGGCGCCTTGCAGGGTTTGGACGAACACCTGCAAGTGCATATCGAACCGTTGCCGGTGCTGGCTTCCAGCGATCTGGATGAATGGCTCGACGAACTCGACGCCACACTGCCGGACAACGCCTGGTTGGGCGGCTGGTCCCTGGGCGGCATGCTCGCTTCCGAGTTGGCGGCGCGGCGCGGCGAGCGCTGCTGCGGGCTGCTGACATTGGCGAGCAACCCGTGTTTTGTCGCCCATCAAGGCTGGCCCAGTGCGATGCCTGCCGAGACGTTCGATGCGTTCCTCGCGGGTTGCCATGCCGATTCTCAGGTCACGCTCAAACGCTTTGGCCTGCTGTGTGCCAAGGGCGCTGCAGACCCGCGAGGGCTGTCGCGCCTGTTGGTCAGCGGGGCGCCGAATACGTTGTCGAGTGTGTTGATGCCGGGCCTGGAACTGCTTGCTCAACTGGATACCCGCGCCGCTTTGCAAGCGTTTCGTGGCCCGCAACTGCACCTGTTTGCGGGGTTGGACGGTTTAGTGCCCGCTGAAGCCGCGAGTGATCTATTGGCCCTGCTGCCCGATGTAGAAATCGGCCTGATTGAACAGGCCGGTCACGCTTTTCTTCTGGAAGACCCTCACGGTGTAGCGGGGGCCATCCAGGCTTTTTTGCATGAGTGTGTTGATGACTGATTTATCCCAGCCAACGCTGCCGGGCGGTTTGCCGGACAAGCGCCAGGTGGCGGCCTCGTTTTCCCGCGCAGCAGCCAGCTACGACAGCGTCGCCGAGTTGCAGCGCGCAGTCGGGCATGCGCTGATGTCCCGCTTGCCGGCGGCCCTCGCGCCCCGGCGCTGGCTGGATGTAGGCTGCGGCACGGGTTATTTCAGCCGTGCACTGGGCGAACTGTTGCCTGCAAGCCAAGGCGTAGCGCTGGATATTGCCGAGGGCATGCTCAACCATGCGCGGCCTTTAGGGGGCGCGCAGCACTTTATTGCGGGGGATGCAGAACGCTTGCCGCTGGCAACTGAGAGCTTCCAGCTGCTGTTCTCCAGCCTGGCGGTGCAGTGGTGCGCGAATTTCTACGCGGTGCTCAGTGAGGCCTGTCGTGTGCTGCAACCCGGGGGCGTCTTCGCATTTGCGAGCCTGTGCGTGGGCACCCTGGACGAGTTGCGCCAAAGCTGGCGTGCGGCGGATGGCCTGGTTCACGTCAACCGCTTCCGCACCTTCGAGGCTTACCAACAGCTGTGTGCTGCCAGCGGTTTGCGGGTGCTGAGCCTGGAGCGCCAGCCTCACGTGTTGCATTACCCGGATGTGCGCAGCCTGACCCACGAACTCAAGGCGTTGGGCGCGCATAACCTCAACCCCGGTCGCCCGGGAGGGTTGACGGGGCGCGCGCGGATTGTTGCACTGGTGCACGCTTACGAGCAGTTCCGCCAGGCCCAGGGCCTGCCCGCCACGTACCAAGTGGTGTACGCCGTACTGGAGAAACCGTTATGAGCGCCGCTTATTTCATCACCGGCACCGATACCGATGTGGGCAAAACCACCATCGCCGCCGGGCTGCTGCATGCCGCGCGGCTGGCGGGTAAAAGCACCGCCGCCGGAAAACCGGTGGCCTCAGGCTGCCAGCTCACCCCAAAAGGTTTGCGCAACGCCGACGCCTTGGCACTGCTGGCCGAATGTTCGCTGCCGTTGACCTATGCCGAGGTCAACCCGGTGGCCTTTGAACCCGCGATTGCGCCGCACCTGGCCGCGCGGGAGGCGGGTGTGGCGCTCACGGTGCAATCACTGTTGAAGCCGATGCAGCACATACTCGCGCAACACGCGGATTTCACCTTGATCGAAGGCGCAGGCGGCTGGCGGGTGCCGTTGGCCGATCAGGACAACCTGTCGGACCTGGCCATGGCGCTCAAGCTGCCGGTGATCCTGGTGGTGGGCGTGCGTCTGGGCTGTATCAGCCATGCGCTGCTCACCGCCGAAGCCATCGCGCGGGACGGTTTGCCGTTGGCGGGTTGGGTGGCAAATATCATCGACCCCAAGACCTCTCGTCTGGAAGAGAACCTCGCCACCCTGGCTGAGCGGTTGCCTGCGCCGTGCCTGGGGCGGGTGCCAAAGCTCAAGCAGGCCAGCGCGAAAGTGGTGGCCGAGTACCTGGAGTTGGACCTGCTTGACTGATTTTGGCTATCGCTAAGGCATTATGCCATTAGTGTTTTTGACGGGCGTTTTGCCAGGATGTCTGCTTCAATTCAAGTTCACGATTCTCTAAAGGCAGGCTTACGCCATGGAAATCTCTGGAAGCAGCGCGTTTTATTCGGGGCTGAGCACTATTCAGGCCGGGCAGAACCGCGTCGACCAGGCCGCCGGCAAAATTGCCGGCGCCGCGACGACCCAGCCCTCGGATGCACAAAGTGATCGTCTGCAAGCCAACGATCGCGCCCAGCCGTCCAACTCGGCGAGCAACATGGTCGAAATGGCCCAAGGCAAGTTTCAAGTGGAGCTGGGCGCGAAAGTTGCCAAGGCTTCGGATGAAATGCTTGGCACGTTGATCGACACCTACGCTTAACTTTCTATCGGCACACGCCGGCTCTTCTGTGGGAGCTGGCTTGCCTGCGATAGCATCGACTCAATCTTCCTGATATACCGCGGCGCCTGTATCGCAGGCAAGCCAGCTCCCACACAAGCCAGCTCCCACATTGTCCTGTGTCATCTCGTTGAACTTCTAAACTCCTTTTAAGCGTGGCATCCCGCCGCAGGCCTTGCCGTGCGTGGCATTGATGCGCGTCATGACAAACGGCTTCGGCGCGATGCTTGACAACCTCAGGTCGTAAACGTATGTTTCAAACACCTGTTTGACCGCCATAACAAATCCACGCGGTTGTTCATCCCAGATACATCAGCAGAGGTTTATCGCTATGCCTGACTACAAGGCCCCCTTGCGTGATATTCGCTTCGTTCGTGACGAACTGCTCGGTTATGAAGCGCACTATCAGAGCCTGCCGGCTTGCCAGGACGCTACCCCGGACATGGTTGACGCCATTCTTGAGGAAGGCGCCAAGTTCTGTGAGCAAGTGCTGGCACCGTTGAACCGCGTGGGTGACATCGAAGGGTGTACCTGGAGCGAGTCAGGCGTAAAAACCCCTACTGGTTTCAAAGAAGCCTACAAGCAGTTCGTCGAAGGCGGCTGGCCAAGCCTGGCCCACGACGTGGAGCACGGTGGCCAAGGCCTGCCGGAATCCCTGGGCCTGGCCGTGAGCGAGATGGTCGGCGCCGCCAACTGGTCGTGGGGCATGTACCCTGGCCTGTCCCACGGTGCGATGAACACCATCTCCGAGCACGGCACCCCGCAACAGCAAGACGCTTACCTGACCAAGCTGGTTTCGGGTGAGTGGACCGGCACCATGTGCCTGACCGAGCCGCACTGTGGCACCGACCTGGGCATGCTGCGCACCAAGGCCGAACCTCAGGCTGATGGTTCCTACAAAGTCTCCGGCACCAAGATCTTCATCTCGGCCGGTGAACACGACATGGCCGACAACATCGTCCATATCGTACTGGCCCGCCTGCCGGACGCACCGGCCGGCACCAAGGGTATTTCGCTGTTCATCGTGCCTAAATTCCTGCCGAACGCAGACGGCTCGATCGGCGAGCGCAATGCGGTGACCTGTGGTTCCCTGGAACACAAGATGGGCATCCACGGTAACGCCACCTGCGTGATGAACTTCGACGCGGCCACCGGTTTCCTGATCGGCCCGGCGAACAAAGGCCTGAACTGCATGTTCACCTTTATGAACACCGCTCGCCTGGGCACCGCGCTGCAAGGCTTGTCCCACGCCGAGATCGGCTTCCAGGGCGGCCTGAAATACGCTCGCGACCGCCTGCAAATGCGCTCGCTGACTGGCCCGAAAGCGCCGGACAAAGCCGCTGACCCAATCATCGTGCACCCTGACGTGCGCCGCATGCTGCTGACCATGAAAGCCTTCGCTGAAGGCAACCGTGCGATGGTGTACTTCACCGCCAAGCAAGTGGACATCGTCAAGTACGGCACCGACGACGAAGCCAAGAAGCAAGCCGACGGCCTGCTGGCGTTCATGACCCCAATCGCCAAGGCGTTCATGACCGAAGTCGGTTTTGAATCGGCCAACCACGGCGTGCAGATCTACGGCGGCCACGGCTTTATCGCCGAGTGGGGCATGGAGCAGAACGTTCGTGACAGCCGCATTTCGATGCTGTACGAAGGCACCACCGGCATCCAGGCACTCGACTTGCTGGGCCGTAAAGTGCTGATGACTCAAGGCGAAGCGCTCAAGGGCTTCACCAAGATCGTGCACAAGTTCTGCCAGGCCAACGAAGGCAACGAAGCCGTTAAGGAATTCGTTGCACCGCTGGCGGCACTGAACAAAGAGTGGGGCGAGTTGACCATGAAGGTCGGTATGGCCGCGATGAAAGACCGTGAAGAAGTCGGTGCCGCCTCGGTGGACTACCTGATGTACTCCGGCTATGCGTGCCTGGCTTACTTCTGGGCCGACATGGCACGCCTGGCTGCTGAAAAACTGGCTGCCGGCACCACCGAAGAGGCGTTCTACACCGCCAAGCTGCAGACGGCGCGCTTCTACTTCCAGCGCATCCTGCCGCGTACCCAGACCCATAAGGTCACCATGCTGTCGGGCGCCAACAACCTGATGGACATGAAAGAAGAAGACTTCGGCCTGGCTTACTAAGCCCTGCCGGTCTCCTGAAAACCGCCGCTTCATTTGGAAGCGGCGGTTTTTTTATGTGCGGCGATAAAAAACACAGCACAGCACTCAGGGATTGCGCCTGGCTGCCGTTACAGTGATGGCAATGTGATACAGGTCACATTGAATGTGCTTAACTGTGCTCAGTGAAGGCACTGTGCCATCTTTCTGGGCGGGTCGGAGCTTTACCCTTGTCACGCGTGTCCGCTGTACGGTTCAGTCATTTTCTCCCTTCGTTGCTGCTGTTGCTGGCCGGGCTCTCGGCTGCGTATGTCAAAGACCTCAGCGTGTTCTTTACCTCGCTGTTCAATGTGCTGCCGACCTTGGTGCTGTTGCTCGGCGGCGCGTACTGCGCGGTGTATCGGCGCCAGCGTGAGCTGTTTCTGATGATCACGGTGTACGTCGTTTACTTCCTGCTTGACACCCAGACCGATTATTACCGCGATAACGGCCGCGTCCGTGAAGACGCCGCGGTGGTGTTCCATCTGTGTTGCTTGCTGTTGCCGTTGCTGTTCAGCATTTACGCGCTGTGGCAGGAGAAAACCCACCTGTTCCGCGACTTTGTGGCGCGCTGCGCCGTGCTTTTTGCGTTTGGCAGCGTAGCCCTGGCGCTTGAGCAGAGTTTCCCCCAAGCCTTGCTGAACTGGCTGGCGGAGATTCGCTGGCCGGCGCTGCATGGCAGTTGGATGAGCCTGATCCAGCTGTCGTACCCGATGTTCCTGATTGGTTTTGTCACCCTGGCGGCGCAGTACTGGTATCAGCCGCGGCCCTTGCACGCGGCGCAACTGGTGGGTTTGCTGGGGCTGTTCTGGATGTTGCCGCAAACCTTTATCCTGCCGTTCACGCTGAACATCATGTGCAGCCAGGTAATGCTGATGATTGCCGCCGGCGTGGCGCACGAGGCTTATCAGATGGCCTTTCGCGATGAACTCACCGGCTTGCCGGGGCGGCGCGCGCTCAATGAGCGCATGCAACGGTTGGGGCGCAATTATGTGTTGGCAATGAGCGACGTCGATCACTTCAAGCGCTTTAACGACACCCACGGCCACGATGTCGGTGACCAAGTGCTGCGGCTGGTGGCCAGCAAATTGTCGAAGGTCAATGGCGGTGGGCGTGCCTATCGTTATGGCGGGGAAGAGTTTGCCGTGGTGTTCGCCGGCAAGACGTTGGACGAGTGCATGCCGCACCTGGAAGAGATTCGCGAGATCATCGCCAACTACGCCATCAAGCTGCGCAACCCGGACCGTCCCCACGACGACCAGCAGGGCCGCCAACGCCGGGTGGGCAGTGGCGCCTCGAGTGTGTCGGTGACGGTCAGCATCGGCGTGGCCGAGCGCCAGGTCGAGCAGCGCACGCCTGAAGAAGTGCTCAAGTCCGCCGATCAGGCGCTCTACGCGGCCAAGGGCGCGGGGCGTAACTGCGTGGTCGCTGCCGGGCAAACCCGGCGCGGCGCGGTGCGCATGGAGAGCGCTGCCGGTTGAGTGATGGCGGTGTATTCAGCGGTTCTACAGTGATTGTTCGAGGCGATGACCGGCAGTAGGTTGAAAGTATCTGCTGCCGGAGACATTGCCATGCCTGAGTACAAAGCTCCCCTGCGCGACATGCGCTTTCTGATCGACAACGTGTTTGATTTTCACGGCCACTACGCCGCCTTGGGCGCCACCGACGCGAGCCCGGATATGGTCAGCGCGATTCTCGAAGAAGGCGCCAAATTCTGCGAAAACGTGCTGTCGCCGCTCAATCGCAGTGGCGATGAAGAAGGCTGCCACTTCGACAATGGCGTGGTCACCACGCCCAAGGGCTTCAAGGAAGCTTTCGCCCACTACGTGGAAGGCGGCTGGCATGGCGTGGCGGCGGACCCGGTCTACGGTGGCCAGGGCTTGCCGCTGTCCCTGGGCCTGGTGCTCAGCGAAATGATCGGCTCCAGCAACACCTCCTGGGGTATGTACCCGGGTCTCACCCACGGTGCAATGTCGGCGATTCACGCCCACGGCACTGAAGAACAGAAAGCCACCTACCTGACCAAACTCACCGCCGGCGAATGGACCGGCACCATGTGCCTCACCGAAGCCCACTGTGGCACCGACCTGGGCCTGATCAAGACCCGCGCCGTGCCCCAGGCGGACGGCAGTTACGCGGTCACCGGCAGCAAGATCTTTATCTCGGCCGGCGAGCACGACATGAGTGCCAATATCATTCACTTGGTGCTGGCCAAACTGCCGGACGCCCCGGCGGGCACCAAAGGTATCTCGTTGTTTATCGTGCCCAAGTTCCATGCCGATTCAGGCGAGCGCAACGCGGTGCACTGTGGTTCCATCGAGCACAAGATGGGCATCAAGGCCTCGGCCACCTGCGTGCTGAACTTCGACGGTGCCAAGGGCTTTTTGATTGGCGAGGCGAACAAAGGCCTCAATTGCATGTTCACCATGATGAACCACGCGCGCCTGGGCACTGGCATGCAGGGTTTGTGCAATGGTGAGGCGAGTTTCCAGGGCGCGATCAAATACGCCAACGACCGCCTGCAAATGCGCTCGCTGACCGGCGCCAAGGCCCCGGATAAAGCCGCTGACCCGATCATCGTGCACGCCGACGTGCGGCGCATGTTGCTGACCATGAAGGCCTTCAATGAAGGCAATCGGGCGCTGACCTACTTCACTGCCCAACTGCTCGACACCGCGCACTTGAGCAGTGACGCCGCCCAACGCCAGGAGGCCGAAGATCTGTTGGCGTTCCTCACACCTATCTGCAAAGCCTTTATGACCGAAACCGGGCTGGAGGTGACCAACCACGGTATGCAGGTGTTCGGTGGCCATGGCTACATTCGCGAATGGGGCATGGAGCAACTGGCGCGTGATGCGCGGATTGCGCCGATCTATGAAGGCACTAATGGCATCCAGGCGCTCGACTTGCTGGGCCGTAAGGTACTGGGCAGCCAGGGCAAGTTGCTGCGCGGGTTTACCAAGCTTGTGCATAAGTTCTGCGCGGCGAATGCCGAGCACCCGCAGCTCAAGGCCCAGGTTGAGCAGCTCAACCAACTGAACCAGCAATGGGGCGAGCTGACGATGAAGGTCGGCATGGCTGCCATGAAAAACCCGGATGAAGTGGGCGCGGCGGCGGTGGATTACTTGATGTACAGCGGTTACATCATTCTGGCGTACCTGTGGTTGCGCATGGCCATTGCGGCCCAATCGCATGACGACGCAGCGTTCGCCCAAGCTAAATTGGCAACCTGCGATTTCTACTTCAAGCGCTTGTTGCCGCGCACTGCAACGCACCGCGCCGCTGTGGAGGCGGGCAGTGAGTGCTTGATGAGCTTGCCTGCGCAGTTGTTTGCGCTTTAGGCGCGATTGATTCACTGCGGTCAAAATGTGGGGCTGGCTTGCCTGCGATGGCATCAACTCGGTGTAACTGATAAACCGAGGTGCCGGCATAGCAGGCAAGCCAGCTCCCACAGAAGTCCATATTGGATTCGTGATATGACCATTAAATACCTAATGGTCACTAACGGACCCTATGTGTCTCAAATGTTGTTCGGTTACACTCGAAGCCTGTAAAACCGATCCTATCGAATCACTTTTCCTGTTCTCACGAGGTTTGCCATGGCTGATTACAAAGCGCCGCTGCGTGATATGCGCTTCGTCCTCAACGAAGTTTTTGAGGTCGCCAACACCTGGGCCCAATTGCCGGCATTGGCAGACACCGTAGATGCCGAAACCGTTGAGGCGATCCTTGAAGAAGCCGGCAAGGTCACGGCCAAATCCATCGCGCCGCTCAGCCGTAATGGCGACGAGCAAGGTTGCCGTTGGGCGGACACTGCCGTCAGCACGCCGGATGGTTTCCCACAGGCTTATAAGACCTACGCCGAAGGTGGCTGGGTGGGCGTCGGCGGCGACCCGATCTTCGGCGGCATGGGCATGCCCAAGGCCGTCTCGGCGCAAGTTGAAGAGATGATCAACTCATCGAGCCTGGCGTTTGGCCTTTACCCGATGCTGACCTCCGGCGCCTGCGTCTCCATCAACACCCACGCCAGCGAAGCGCTCAAGGCTACCTACCTGCCGAAAATGTATTCGGGTGAGTGGGCAGGTTCCATGTGCCTGACGGAAGCGCACGCCGGGACTGACCTGGGCATTATCCGCACCAAGGCTGAGCCTCAGGCGGACGGGTCCTACACCATCAGTGGCACCAAGATCTTTATCACCGGCGGCGAGCATGACCTCACCGACAACATCATCCACCTGGTGCTGGCCAAACTGCCGGATGCACCGGCCGGGCCAAAGGGCATTTCGCTGTTTCTGGTGCCGAAGTTCATGGTCAATGCCGACGGCAGCCTGGGCGCGCGCAACCCGGTGAGTTGCGGCTCCATCGAACACAAGATGGGCATCCAGGCATCCGCGACCTGCGTGATGAACTTCGATGCAGCCGTGGGTTACCTGGTGGGCGAGCCGAACCGTGGGTTGGCGGCGATGTTCACCATGATGAACTACGAGCGTTTGGGTGTGGGTATCCAGGGCCTGGCGTCGGGTGAGCGCTCTTATCAAAACGCGATTGAATACGCGCGCGACCGTCTGCAAAGCCGCTCGCCGACCGGCGCCCAGGCCAAGGACAAAGTGGCCGACCCGATCATCGTGCACCCGGATGTGCGCCGCATGTTGCTGACCATGAAAGCCTCGAACGAAGGCGGTCGTGCGTTCTCCACCTATGTGGCCACGCAATTGGACATCGCCAAGTTCAGTGAAGATGCCGCCGCTCGCGAACGTGCAGACAACCTGGTGGCGCTGCTGACACCTGTTGCCAAGGCCTTCCTCAGCGACCTTGGCCTGGAAACCACCGTGCTCGGCCAGCAGATCTTTGGCGGCCACGGCTACATCCGCGAGTGGGGCCAGGAGCAGTTGGTGCGGGATGTGCGCATCACGCAGATCTACGAAGGCACCAACGGCATTCAAGCGCTGGACTTGATGGGGCGCAAGATCGTTGGCAGTGGCGGGGCGTTCTACACCTTGTTCGCTGACGAGATCCGCCAGTTCATCGCGGCTTCAGGCGCCGAGTTGAGCGAGTTCACCCAACCGCTCAGCGCTGCCGTGGATAACCTGGATGAGTTGACCGCCTGGGTGCTGGACCGCGCCAAGACCAACCCGAATGAAATCGGCGCGGCTTCGGTTGAGTACCTGCACGCCTTTGGCTACATGGCCTATGCCTATATGTGGGCGCGCATGGCCAAGGCCGCGCTGGGCAAAGAGGCTGAGGAAGACTTCTACGCCAGCAAGCTGGGTACCGCGCGCTTCTACTTTGCCCGCCTGCTGCCGCGCATTCATTCACTGAGTGCGTCGGTAAAAGCCGGTAGTGAATCATTGTTTTTGCTGGATGAAGCACTGTTCTAAGGGCTTGGAGGGCGTGTAAGCATTCTCTTACATGACGTGCTGCTATTCGTCCTCTATCGCCAAATTGGATCCACGGATAATCTACTTCACATGGACGTCGCGCAGGAAGCGCAAAGCAACAACACGGACACGTAGGATTCTGCCAGGATGGCGGAGTGAAATGGATGTCAGGGAAACAGTCTGCAAAGCCCCGCTTCGGCGGGGTTTTCTTTTGCCCGCGAAAAAGTCAGGCGCCTGCCTGTGGGGCATTCATTACGTCTTCGAGCAGGGTGCGCAATAACGCCACCGTCGCTTGTTGGCGCTGCACATCGCGGCACACCAACCCCACTTTCAGCGGCACCCTGGGTTCACTCAAGGGCTTCCACAGCAGTGCCTTGCTGTTGTGTTCATCCTGGGAGCGCCCCGGCAATACGGTGGCGAGCTGGGTATGAGGCAGGCTATCGAGAATCCCTGCCATCGTATTCAACTCCGCCTGCACTTGTGGCCGTCGTCCTAAATTGGATAACTGGCCTTGCCAGATCTGGCGCACCTGAAACTCTTCCCCCAACAGCAGCATCGGCAACTCCGCCGCCTGTTTCAGCGAGACTTTCTTGAATTCCCGCAATGGGTGGTCTTCGGGGATGACGACCTTCAGTTCATCTTCGTACAGCAACACGCCGGTTAACCCCGGCTGACGGGGAGGCAAGTAGCTGATGCCGATATCCAGCGAACCGTTGAGCAAACGCCGCTCAATTTCAATCCCGGTCAACTCATAGATCTGCACCACCAGATGCGGTTGGGCTTTGCGCACGCGCTCGAGCATCTGCGGGACCAGGCTGGTGTGCACGGTTTGCAGCACGCCAATGGCCAAGGTGCGCATCGCCTGGCCCTTGAAGTTGCGCAAGGCCTCGACGGCTTGCTGCATGCCGTCGATCAGCGGCAAGGCGTGGTTGTACAAGGTGTGTGCCGCCAGTGTCGGCAACAGGCGCTTGCTGCTGCGCTCGAACAGGCTGACATCCAGGTTCTGCTCCAGCTGGCGAATCTGTTGCGACAAGGCCGGTTGCGAGATCGACAAACGCTCGGCGGCACGGCCCACGTGGCCTTCCTCATACACCGCGACGAAATAACGCAGTTGCTTGAAATCCATAAGACATACTTATCGAAAAAGCTGGAAAATCGAAATGGCCGATGGCCCCTCGGACGCCTAGTCTAGCGCCTATTCGCAGGGCTTACAGGGCCGGATCGGGCAATGAACAGCGTTTATGTTGATAGCATTTACATAGGCAAGGCAAAAAACCTCAAGGGTGTGTTTGTACGGGGCGTCGACCAAGGCCCGGTTGCTATTGGGGGTGAGCTGTGAATCTGTTTCGTCGCCCTGCGCCGAGCCTGGACGATTTGATCGTGAACGCGCGCCATGACGGCTTCAGTAAATCCCTGATGCCGACTGTGGCAAGGCCCGCGCAGGTGTTTGTGCGTGGCCAGGGCTCCTGGCTCTGGGACAGCGACGAGCGCGCCTATCTGGATTTCAGCCAGGGCAGCGCCGCCAACAGCCTCGGTCATAGCCCGCAGGTATTGATCAAAGCCCTGGCCGATCAGACTCATATGCTGATCAACCCTGGCAACGGCCTGCACAACCGCGCCCAACTGAACCTCGTCGATCGGCTGTGCGATCACACCGGCAGCGACCAGGGTTACCTGCTCAACAGCGGCTCGGAAGCCTGTGAAGCCGCGATCAAACTGGCGCGTAAATGGGGTCAGCTGCATCGCGGTGGTGCCTATCACATCATCAGCGCCAGCAGCGGTTGTCATGGTCGAAGCTTTGCGGCATTGGCAGCCTCGGCTAATGCTGGCGGCAACCGTTTTGAGCCGCAACTATCGGGCTTCAGCCATGTGCCCTTCAACGATTTGCCGGCGCTGCATGCAGCCGTCGATGCCCAAACAGTTGCCATCATGTTGGAGCCGATCCAGGGTGAAGCTGGCGTCATTCCCGCTACCGAGCACTATTTGAAGGGCGTCGAGCGCCTGTGCCGCGAACTGGGGATCCTGCTGATCCTCGATGAAGTGCAAACCGGCATTGGCCGTTGCGGCAGCCTGCTGGCTGAACAACAGTACGGCGTGCGTGCCGACATCATCACCCTCGGCAAAGGCTTGGGCGGCGGTGTGCCGTTGGCGGCGTTGCTGGCGCGCGGCAAGGCTTGTTGTTTCGAAGCGGGGGAACTGGAGGGGACGCATCACGGCAATGCTTTGATGGCGTCTGCCGGTACAGCCGTACTCGACGTCGTGTTGGAAAGCGGTTTTCTTGAACAGGTACGCGAATCCGGCCTGTACCTGGGAGAAGGCCTTGCCCGGCTGGCCTATCGATACGGCCATGGGCAACTACGCGGCAACGGACTCCTGTGGGGCCTGACGCTGTCAGATGATTCTGCGGATGCGGTGGTAAAGGCTGCATTGCACGAACACTTGCTCCTGACCGCGCCGAAACCCGACTGTTTGCGTTTTACTCCAGCCTTGAACATCAGCAAAAGCCACATCGACGAAATGCTCCTGCGCCTGGCGCGCGCGTTCTCCCGCGTGCGTACCGCCCAACTGCAATGTCGCAAGGGCATCGCCGTTTAACCTCTTATTCCTGAACCGTCTCGCGGCATACGCGGCGCCTCCAGCCTGATTCTTTTGGCTGGGGGCGTTTTTTTGTTCGTGAAATTTTTGGATTGAAAACGTTGATTGAGCATCCGTGAAAACAATGGCTTTATCAGTCAAAAAGATTTGATTTGGTTTCGGGCGATGGCAAAAACTTATGAAAGCTTAAACGACACACAAGTCCAGCAATTACTGGATTTAAGGGAGTTTGTGGAGATTCATCATGATCAAAAAATATGAAAGTGAAGCGCTGGAGTCGATTCATAAATCTGCCGTAGCACTTCATTCAATTGGAGCAATCAGCAAAACCACCCTCCGAGAATATGACGAAGCGTGCTTATCGGCCGTCCCTGAACAAATTCCGGCCGAGCAGATCAAGCAGCTGCGTGAAAGCAGTCATGTCAGTCAGCCCGTTTTCGCTCGCTACCTCAACACCAGCGCCTCCACCGTGAAAAAGTGGGAGTCCGGCGAAAAACAACCCAGCGGCATGGCGCTCAAGTTACTGAGCATCGTACAGAAACACGGCCTGGAGATTCTGGCCTGAAGATGGCCCAATGCCAGATCCCACTGAACCCTCACGAACGCCCAAGGTCGATTAGCTACACGGCTCACACGAGCCGATTTTTTGGAGCTTACCCATGGACATCATTCGTATCATCATCGCTATCCTGCTGCCGCCATTGGGTGTGTTCCTGCAAGTGGGTTTCGGCGGCGCGTTCTGGCTGAACATCCTGCTGACCCTGTGCGGTTACTTCCCCGGTATCATCCACGCGGTGTACATCATCGCCAAGCGCTGAGGCCGTCAGCCTTTTGCGATGAGCCGTGAATTGCGCTCGTTGCGAAAGGCCAACTGCTCGATGGTCTGGGTGGCATGCTCGGCTTCTTCCCGCGCCTTGAGGATGATGCCGTGCTGCTCGGACTTGCTGCACACCGGGTCGGCATTGCTCGCATCGCCCGTGAGCATGAACGCCTGGCAACGGCAGCCGCCGAAGTCCTTTTCCTTTTCATCGCATGAACGGCACGGCTCGGGCATCCAGTCGTAGCCGCGAAAGCGGTTGAAGCCAAACGAGTCGTACCAGATGTGCTGCATGCTGTGGTCGCGCACATTGGGAAATTGCACCGGCATCTGTCGGGCGCCGTGGCAAGGCAGGGCGGTGCCGTCCGGCGTCACTGTCAGAAAGATGCTGCCCCAGCCGTTCATGCAGGCTTTCGGGCGTTCCTCGTAGTAATCCGGTGTCACGAATATCAGCTTGCACGGGTGGCCTTCGGCTTCGAGCTTGGCGCGGTATTCGTTGGTGATGCGTTCGGCGCGTACCAGTTGTTCCTGGGTCGGCAGCAAGCCCACACGGTTGAGTTGCGCCCAGCCGTAGAACTGGCAGGTGGCAAGCTCGACGAAATCTGCCTCCAGTGCGATGCACAGTTCGATAATGCGGTCGATCTTGTCGATATTGTGCCGATGGGTAACGAAATTCAGCACCATCGGATAGCCGTGGGCCTTCACCGCGCGGGCCATTTCCAGCTTTTGCGCGAAGGCTTTTTTCGAGCCGGCGAGCAGGTTGTTCACCTGTTCATCGCTGGCCTGGAAGCTGATCTGGATGTGGTCCAGGCCAGCCTTCTTGAAGTCGCTGATCTTCTGCTCGGTGAGACCGATGCCCGAGGTGATCAGGTTAGTGTAGAAACCCAGCTTGCGCGCCTCGGCGATCAGTTCGGCAAGGTCCTGGCGCACCAGCGGTTCACCGCCGGAAAACCCCAGTTGCGCGGCGCCCATTTCCCGCGCTTCGCGAAACACCTTGATCCACTGCTCAGTGCTCAGCTCTTTACCCTGCTCGGCAAAATCCAGCGGGTTGGAGCAATACGGGCACTGCAACGGGCAGCGATAAGTCAGCTCGGCGAGCAGCCACAGTGGCAGGCCGATCGGTGGCTTTTCAGGCAAGTTCGATCCAGTGCTCAGCACGGGCGACCTCCATGAAATCCTCGATGTCTTGACCGAGTTCAGGCACGCCCGGGAATTGTTTATCCAGCTCGGCGATGATGGCGGCCACGTCGCGCTCGCCGTCGATCAGCCCGCCGATCAAGGCGGCGCTGTCGTTGAGCTTGATCATGCCTTCGGGGTAGAGCAACACGTGGCCTTTTTGCGCTGGCTCGTACTGGTAGCGATAGCCCTGGCGCCAGGTCGGTGTTCTGCTGCGATCAAAGCTCATAGGGTGATCCCTTTATGCCAGACCCGCTGTTCGGTCACGCTGTGATACGGCGGGCGTTTGAGTTCGTAGGCCATGCTCATGGCATCCAGCATGCTCCACAGAATGTCGAGTTTGAACTGCAGAATTTCCAGCATGCGTTCCTGGCCTTCGCGTGTGGTGTAGTGCTGCAGCGTGATCGCCAAACCATGCTCTACGTCGCGACGCGCCTGGCCCAGGCGGGTGCGGAAATACTCATAACCGGCCGGGTCGATCCACGGATAGTGCTGCGGCCAGCTGTCGAGGCGCGACTGGTGGATCTGCGGCGCAAACAGTTCGGTCAGCGAGCTGCTGGCAGCTTCCTGCCAGCTGGCGCGGCGGGCAAAGTTGACATAGGCATCCACCGCAAACCGTACGCCGGGCAGTACCAGTTCCTGGGAGCGTAACTGGTCGGGGTCGAGGCCGACGGCCTGGCCCAGGCGCAGCCAGGCTTCAATACCGCCGTCTTCACCGGGCGCGCCGTCGTGGTCGAGCAGACGCTGGATCCACTCACGGCGGATCTCACGGTCGGGGCAGTTGGCCAGGATCGCAGCGTCTTTGAGCGGGATGTTCACCTGATAGTAGAAACGGTTGGCGACCCAGCCCTGAATCTGCTCGCGGGTGGCGCGGCCTTCATACATCGCCACGTGGTACGGGTGATGGATATGGTAGAACGCGCCCTTGGCCCGCAGGGCGGCTTCGAATTCGGTGGTGGTCAACGGTGTGTCAGTCACTTCGTCTGCTCCTACAATTCAATGCTCATGCCGTCGTAAGCCACTTCGACATTGCGCCGCACCAGCTCGGCGCGCTCGGGGGAGTCTTCGTCGAGGATCGGGTTGGTGTTGTTGATGTGGATAAGCACTTTGCGCTGCTTGGGTAGCTGCTCCAGTACTTCGAGCATGCCGCCGGGGCCGCTCTGCGCCAGGTGGCCCATCTCGCGGCCGGTGCGCGTGCCGACGCCACGGCGCTGCATTTCATCGTCGTCCCACATCGTGCCGTCCACCAGCAGGCAGTCGCTGCCCGCCATGATTTCCAGCAGCGGCGCGTCGACTTTGCCCAGGCCTGGGGCGTAGAACAATTTACCGCCAGTGCGCAGGTCCTCGACGATCAGGCCGATGTTATCGCCTGGGTGCGGGTCGAAGCGGTGCGGCGAGTAGGGCGGCGCGGCGCTGCGCAAGGGCAGCGGGGTGAAGCGCAGATTCGGGCAGGCCGGGATGGTGAAGCTGGCGTCCAGCTCGATACGGTTCCACGCCAGGCCGCCGTTCCAGTGGGTCAACATGGTGAACAGCGGGAAACCGGTGCTCAGGTCTTCATGGACCATGTCAGTGCACCACACCTGATGCGGGCAACCTTCGCGCAAGCTCAACAGGCCGGTGGTGTGGTCGATCTGGCTGTCCATCAGGATAATTGCGCTGATGCCGGTATCGCGCAGCGCGCGGCCGGGTTGCATCGGCGCAAAGCCTTGCAGTTGCGCACGGATATCCGGCGAAGCATTGCACAGCACCCAGTTCACGCCATCGTCGGAGATCGCGATGGACGACTGGGTACGCGCCTGGGCGCGCAGGCTGCCGTCGCGAAAGCCTGCGCAGTTCACGCAGTTGCAGTTCCACTGCGGGAAGCCACCGCCGGCGGCGGAACCTAGAATCTGGACAAACATGATTGCTCCATCACGCAAAGCTCAAAACAAAAACGCCCCGGGCGAACCGAGGCGTTGTATTACTCAGCCAATCAACGGCTGGCGAAGTACATGGTGACTTCGAAACCGATACGCAGATCAGTGTAAGCGGGTTTGGACCAGGTCATATTCATACTCCTACCAAGGGATGGGACGTTCACTACCAAGTAATACATATAGTCCACCTCCTATTGGAGATGTTCAGATATTGCGTATGAATATTACGCAATTCTTTTCAAGTTAGCGCTGTCTTGACGGAAAAAGCCTGTTGCAGGGTTGGCAATGATCAGCCTGCCGGTTGCCAGGCGTCGTTGATTCGCGGGCCGTTGGCCACGCAACGCCAGCCGCCTGAGGCATCGTTGAGTTGCTGAGCGGCGCGCTGCAGATCCTTGCGTGTGCGGTTTTGTATCAACTGTTGTAGCAGGTCCAGGTAACCCGACGGATGGCCCGCCAAGTAAGCCTGCCACAGCAGTTCGGCGGCTTGGTTGAGCGGCAGTTGCTGGGCACTGAATTGCTGCGCCAGGGTCTGGTTGCCCAGGTCTGGGCTGCTGTCGATTAACGACGGTAATTGCTTCAGAAAGGTCTGCAGGTGATCGACGATCCCGCTCAGTGAAACGCTGGGAGACTGCACACCAAACAGCAGCCCGGTTTGCCCGTTGACCTGTCGGATGCCGCTGAAAACCGCGTAGCCGATTTGCAGATCAACCCGCAGGCGCTGGTAAAACGGCCCGTGCAGCAGATGCCCAAGCAGTCGCCAGGCGGCTTCGTCGGCCAAGGCTGGCGACGGTGCTGGGCAAAACAGCAGTAAAGCGGCTTCATTGGAGTCTGTATTTATCGCGTGCCAGAGCTTCCGGCCGTCGAGGGTTGGCAGTGTGTGTTCAATGCTTGCCGCCTGCCCAGGCAGCCGCGCTGCGGCGATTTTGATCGCGGCTTCACAAGCGGCCGGCAATCCAAAGCCGAGCCCATGCCATCGAGCCGTCGCCCATGAAGCTGGCCCGGAGTGAGTGTCGGTGCAGCAAACGGGCAGCGCCTTGAGCAACGCTCGGATGGCGATCATCGGTGTCGCGGCGGGTGCGGCGTCTTGTGGCAGGCTTAAGCTTTGCGCCAATACGTCCAGAACAGCCGGCATGGGCTGATGAAGACCGACCATTTTCACCAGGAAATCATTGCCGATCGTTTCGAAAGATAACTCCACTCCGGCCTGCCGGGCATTCTCGCGCAATGGCTGTAATGTATTTTCCAACCCCACGGGCGCGGCGTTATCAAACTGCCATTGCAGATACAGCGCGCCTTCATCGGTGTCATCCGCCAATGCCTGGCTGAATGTCAGCGCCGACACCTCACGACGGCCCCGGGAGCGGTCTTGCGCGAAGGTGCGCAAACCACGATGGGCGCTGGTCTGGCCGCGGATCAGCCCGGCGCGTTGTTCTTTGGCCGGCGGAAGCAGGAATGGGTTGTTCGGCGGCAACTGCCAAGCCTGTCTGGCCGGTTTGAGGTGCAGTGAATCCAGCAGTTTTTTGAGTGCGACGACGCCCTGTTCCGACAGGTCTTCACTTTCGTTTCGCACCCATGCCAAGGCACTTTGGGTCTGTTGCTGGCGAGCGTTCAGCAAGGCGAACTCTTCGCGTAAAGGTGTCCAATCGCTGTGTGCGAAAAAGCTCAGCCAGTCGTGCAGCAACGCTTCGATTTGCGTAGCCGAATCGTCTTGAGTATCGAGGGTAAAGTCGATATCCAATACGGCTTGCCCGGCAAACGCATAAAGCACGGTCGCCTGCATGGCATTGGCCAGTTTTCGCGCTTTCAGCTCAGCCAGTAAACCACCCGGCGCCGTAGCATTGAGCCAGGTGCAGAGAAACGCCAGGGCTTGGCGAGGCGCGTCACAGGTGATGACATGGTGCAGGTGGTTATCGGCGATGTATTGAAAGCCCTGGGCGTGGCCGAGCATCAGCGCAGGCGGCGCAGCCTGTGGGTGCTGAGGGCCAGTGGCCAATTCGTCGCTGAAACGCTGGGCCAACGCTTGCAGTTCTTCCAATGGTTGCGGGCCGGCAAGGTTTAATGTCATCTGCCCGCTCTGATAGAACCTGGTATGGAATTCCTTCAATGCCTGCTGAAACGCCTCACGCTCAACCGGCAGGCTATCCCGATTACCGGCATGAAAACCGCGCAGCGGATGGTCCGCCGCCAAGCCTTCCAGCAGCGCAACCTGCTGCTGCGCCTTGGCATCCTGGGACCAGGCCACAAACTCCGCTTGCAGCACTTCGCGCTCACGCAGTTGGTCTTCAATCGTCAGGCGCGGATGGGTGAGCATATCCGCCAGCCGCTCCAGCCCATCGGCAAAGGTTGGCACCGGCAATTCAAAGAAAAAGTCCGTGGTGCGCTCGCGGGTGCTGGCGTTGACCTGCCCACCCTGGCGCTGCACGTAGGCCATCAAGCCTTCGCTTGTGGGAAAACGCGCAGTGCCGAGAAACAGCAAATGCTCAAGAAAATGCGCCAAGCCCGGCCACGCGAGTGGCACGTCATGGCTGCCGGCGGCCACGCGCAACATCGCGGCGCAACGCTTCAAGCGTGGCGCATGGCGCAAGGAAACCCGCAGGCCGTTGGCCAGGGTCAAGTCAAGGTGATGAGGGTGGGCCGGCGCGGGCATGGGCACTTCCGAAACGTAGGATGTGCCTATGCTAACAAACCGTCTGGCTCAGGGCTTGTGCAGCGCGCCGTACAGCTCTGGGCGACGGTCTTGCAGGTAGTGATTGACAGCGCGGGCATCCAGGATCGACTGGCGATCCAGCGTACCGACGATCAACGATTCATCCAGCCCCGCCTGGGCGATTCGCTGGCCATTGGGCGCAGCAATACTGCTTTGCCCGCAGTACTGAATCTCGCCTTCGTGCCCGCAGTAGTTGGCGTAGGCCACATAGCACTGGTTTTCAAAGGCCCGCGCCCGCACGGTCACGTCGGCAACAAAGTCGAACGGCACCATATTGGCCGTCGGCACCAGGATTACCTCGGCGCCGGCCAGGGCCAGGCGTCGGGTGTTTTCCGGGAACTCCAGGTCGTAGCAGATCAAAAACCCGAGCTTCCAGCCGTTAAGCTCCACCAGCGGGAAATCATCTTCCCCGGCGCTGAACATCGAGTGGTCCAGGTCGCCAAACAGATGAGTCTTGCGGTAGTTGCACAGGCGCTGGCCGTGGGCATCGATCATCTGCACGGCGTTGTAGATCTGCCCGTCCTCAGCCCGCTCCGGGTAACCGTAGAGAATGGCCAGGCCGGCGCTTTTGGCCAGCTCGGCAATCGCCTGAGCCGACGGCCCATCCTGGGCTTCGGCGAGTGCGCCCACCGCTTCCGCGCCAATGTTGTAGCCGCTGAGGAACATCTCCGGCAGCACCAGCACGTCGGCACCGGTCGCCTCATGCGCCAATTGATGCAGGCGCTTGAGGTTGCCGGCCACATCCAGCGGCAGCGGTGGGCATTGGTACAGGGCGACACGCATGCTCAACTCCTTAATCGGCCAGGGCGATCGGGCCGATTTCGTCAAAGACATCACCTGGGCCCGGGTTTTCGGGGTGAGTGCTGCCGCCGAAGTGGGTCATGATGCCCCATACCGCATTCAGCGAGGTTTGCACCGCGCCCTCGACCCAAGCAGGCGTCCAGGATACGTCGTCACCGGCGATAAAAATCCCACGCTGTTCGGCGGGCATGTCCTTCTGCATAAAGTGCGCATACATGCGCTGGTTGTAGCGATAGTGGCCGGGCAACGCGCCTTTGAAGGCGCCGAGGAAATGCGGGTCGGCTTCCCAGGACACGGTGATCGGGTCGCCGATGATGCGCGCCTTGATATCGACTTTCGGGTAGATCTTTTTCAGCGCGTCGAGCGCCAGTTTCACGCGCTTGTCGATGGGTTGCGGGAGCATTTTCAGCGCGTCGCTCATCCACGAGTACGACAGGCAAATCACGCCTGGCTTGTCGTCACCGTTGTCGAACAGATAGGTGCCACGGGTGAGGCGATCGGTGAGGGTCATGCTCATCAGGTCGCGGCCGGTCTCCGGGTCCTTGTCTTTCCAGAACGGGCGGTCGACCATCACGAAGGTCTTGGACGATTGCATGTAGCGCGTGCGGTCCAGGGCCATCCACATTTTTTGCGAAAACAGGGTTTCGTCGCATTCAATCTGGGTGGTCAGCAGCCAGCTTTGGCAGGTAGTCAGCACGGCGGCATATTCACGGGTGTCACCGTAGTTGTCGGTCACCGCAAAGCGGCCATCGGCAGCGTGGGCAATGCGTTTTACCCCTGCCCGTGGCGCGCCGCGATGCAAGGAGCTGAGGCTGGTGCCGGCAGGCCAATGCGCGCAACGCTCCGGCACATGGCGCCAGATGCCCATGGGCACTTGCGCTACGCCGCCAACCACCAAGTGTTGGTGATCGTCGCAGTTGGTCATCACCACGCGGAAGATTTCCAGCATCGAGTTGGGGAAATCCGAGTCCCAGCCACCCGTGCCGAAACCCACCTGGCCAAACACTTCGCGGTGCGCGAACGACAGCTTGGCGAACGCCTTGGAAGTGGCGACGAAGTCATAGAAGGTGCGGTCATCCCACAGCGGTACCAGCTTGTTCCACAGCGCCTTGAGGCGCGGCACGTCACGGTCGCGAATAGCTTGCTGGATATCACCGAACTGCGAGCCGGCCTCCAGCGCATCCGCCCAGGCATCGGCAACTTCCTGGAACAGCACCGGCAGGTCCGAGAGTTTTTGTGCGTAGTGGGTCTGGCCTTCGAGGTCGACCACTGTGCTGCCGGAAGCCGGTGTCAGCGGGTTGGGAAAGGGTTTGGTCTCCAGGCCCAGCTTGTCCACATAGTGGTAGAACGCGGTGGACGACACCGGAAAACGCATGCCGCCCAGCTCGGCGATGATGCCTTCGGCGCCTTCAAAGGCCTGGGAGCGCAAACGCCCGCCCATCTTCGAGGCCTCGTATACCACCGGCTTGAGGCCCAGCTTCATCAGCTCGTAAGCCGCCACCAGCCCTGCGATCCCGGCTCCCACAATCGCCACTTCCGCGCCATGATTGGCGGCGGGAATACTGCCCAGGCCAGCCGGGTGTTCGATCCAGTCATCAAAGGCAAACGGAAAATCCGGGCCAAAGATGGTGATAGGTTTTTTACCGTCGGCGGGATGGCGATTGGTCTTGCTGATGGTGCTGGACGGAATGCTCATGGCTGACCTTACTGACGACTCGCGGGATTCGGCCCGTTGAGTATAGGAAAAGATGGCAGCCAGTTTAGGGAGCGTAGCGTTCGTTATTAAGACGCAATGTGTCGTCGGATTGAATTGTTTTTAGTCAGAATGACGAAGTGGCTGGTCAAACTGGCTGACCACGGTCCAATTTGTTACTGAGGATGATCGACGTGGTGGTTTTTTCCACGCCCTCGACGCTGCCGATCTGGTCCAGCAACTGGTCCAGCTGTTCCGGCGAATCAGTGCGCAGCCAGGCCACGTAATCAAACTCGCCACTCACCGCACACAATTGCTGCACCTGCGCCATGGCGCTCAACCGGCGCAGCACTTCCTTGCCCGAGCGCGCTTGAACGGTGATGCCGACATACGCCTGCAAACCCCCGTCGACCACACGCTGCCCGAGGCGCACGCCATAACCGGTGATCACCTGGGTTTTCTCCAGGCGCGCCAGGCGCGAGGTCACCGTGGTGCGCGCAATGCCCAACTGCCGGGCAAGCATGGCCACGCTTTCGCGGGCGTTAATCTGCAAGGCGGCGATCAGTTGGCGATCGATTTCGTCGAGGGCGGGCACTGTCTCTCATACCCATCGGACGCTGCCGACGAGGCGCCACGCGTGAG
>NZ_WKDV01000040.1:0-72668 GCF_021605825.1 Pseudomonas sp. PA-6-3C | reverse complement strand
CGCGAACACCAACGCCAGCAGGGCCAGCTCCTCAGTCACTACCACTACGACGACCAAAACCGCCTGCACGCCCACGCCGTCAGCCAACAGCAACACACCCTTTACCAACGCCAATACGACTACGACAAAAGCGGCAACCTCACCCGCCTGCTCGACACCCGCAAAGGCGAACACCACTACCACTACGACCCCCTCGCCCGCCTGACCCGCGCCGACCACTCGCAAGACGTACAGGAACGCTTCGGCCACGACCCGGCCGGCAACCTGCTCATGCAAGACCGCCCCGGCCCGGACATCGTGGCGGGTAACCGGTTGATGATCCAAGGCGATCATCATTACGACTACGACGCCTTCGGCAATTTAATCCTCCAGCGGCGTGGCAAGGGCCATCAGCTCGTTACTGAATACCGCTACGACTGCCAGCATCGGTTGATTGGTATTACCCAACCCAACGGGCAAACCGCCAGCTATCGCTATGACCCGTTTGGGCGGCGGATCAGCAAAACCGTCAACGACATAACCACGGAGTTTTTCTGGCAAGGCGACAAGCTGGTGGCCGAACACCAGGCGGATCGGCATCGCAGCTACCTCTACGAACCGGACAGTTTTCGCCCGTTGGCACTGCTGGAAGGCTTTGGGCCTGAAGACACCAAACCCTTCCACTACCAACTCGACCACCTCGGCACCCCGCAGGAACTGACAAATCCCGAAGGCGAAATCGTCTGGTCCGCGCACTACCGCGCCTACGGTGAAATCGCCCGCCTAGACGTCAGAAAAATCGACAACCCGCTGCGCTTCCAGGGCCAATATTTCGATCAGGAAAGCGGGCTGCACTACAACCGCCATCGCTACTACAATCCAGATATTGGTCGCTATCTGACGCCGGACCCGGTGAAGCTGGCGGGTGGGATTAATGCTTACCAATATGTGCCTAACCCTACCGGGTGGGTGGATCCGCTAGGCTTGAATACCTGTCCGGGGAGCGATGGATGTAAGCCAGCGACCGGATTAGAAAATCCCATTGAAAAGGCAAAGATAGACGAGCGGCAACCAGCAGTACCTCAAATCTCACGAGAACAAAGACGAGAACGAATAGAGGACTTAACCGAGGCTAATGCGAAGCGTCGAATTTTTGAGTACGAAGCAAAGTACGACATGCATATGATTGGTAAGCATGGACCAGAGGTTAAGGATTCCAAAGTGAGTCAACGTTCAGTAGACGGGAAAGACCCAATAACAGGCAAATTTCCGCTTAAGAAAAAAGGGGTTCCTAGCTCACAATTTAACAGTTGGAAACTTCAACTCCAAGCATGGACGAAGGCGACCTCAAGAGTTGAACGAGGCCTTCCACGTTACACGGGTGTAGATGACAAAAATAACGATATCGTACGTTTAGAACTGCCAGGCGCAGGGCGAGGCTACAGACCGAACAAAAAGGATCCGCACAACCCTACGTTCAATCCTTCTATGAATGGCGCCGAGATGAAATTTCGTGAAGACGGCACGCCCTTTACCCTATTTCCCATCAAGGAATAAATATGCTATTTCACCCATCTTCCAACCACATACTTTTCGACGCGAGCTTATATTATTTCGTGGGAATTTTTGACATTTATGATAGAGAAGATACCAAGGGAGCAGAGCTACACGCCTATGACCCAAACAACGAGACAGATAGAGAAAATCTAATTCTCAAATATTGCTTGGACCCATACAACAAGCTTTCCTATCGCCACCGATACAAGTTAATGGAGAACTTATCCGTCGCTTTAAATACAGAAAACTTTGACTTTCATTCTTATTTCGAAGATGACCCAGATGAATATTCAACGATGGCCTGGGACGAAACAGAAATAGTGAACCCCCGTGGTTTCTTTGCAGATATTTACCGATTAGCCAACGAGGTATGGAAAGACGACCTCCAAAAAGCCAGCCAGGAAGACCAATCAACATGGTAGGCACACCACCTTTCTCACTGCCCCTGTGGCGAGCGAGCTTGCTCGCGCTGGACCGCGAAGCGGTCCCAATGGGGGCAGCGCGTTTTTCCTGATGTATCGGGGATTACAACATGCCTAATGACTACCGAATTCATACTGGATTTCCAAGCCCATGAACCAAGACTTTCCCGAACTACAGCAATTTCTTGCAGGCTATTTCAATCAAGACTGGATGTGCGACCACAAGAACGCAGATGATGTGATTGACTTCTTCACCTCAGATGTTTCTACGGATGTACTCTTGGAAGTACAATCAGAACTAGACAGATTAATAATGACCAACATGACGGAGCAAGAGCTTCAAGACTACTTATTCACCGACATTGGATGCTACTACTATTACCTCAACGAATGGACGGACGCTCGAACGTGGCTGAAACATGTTTCTTCAATTTTAAAAAATGAAAAATCCTCAAATGAAAATAAATAAGACAGAAAAAAGATTGTAATGACAAGTTCACTCTGAGTTGGGCTGCGAAACAGCCCCAGTCATAGCGCACGAGGCACTAAAGTAAACCAGTGTCTTCAGTTTTTGGGCTGCTACGCAGCCCAACGCAGGGCAAGCCTGCTCGCCACAACGAACGCGCGACTTATTTTTCGACGAGCCAATCTAGTGTTCTCCCGAGAGCCTATGGAAATGGGGAGGATATTTGGAGAAGGATATAAAATAGAGGGACTCGAATATGGAAAGTAAACCAAAGCAATCGTACATCTAAACACAGATGGAAAACCCATCACTGCTTATACGGAGTTTGACAAATGAACAAAAAACCAGACTTGGAAATCCTTCGAGGCCTATTGTTCACTTATTGTATAGAAAACACTAAAGATCTAGACAGAGAAGAAATTATAGTTTCCAAAAACGTCAACAACCCAAAAGAGCTTGCAGAGCTTTTCGATGCATTGACCAAATCAGAATTTTTCTCCTACAGAGAAGACGAGCAACAATGGTTTATCGATACCCTTGAGCACTTCCTCTCTACCGACGAAAATTTCGAATCTGTTTTTTACTTATTCGATACCTACTTCGAAGATGAAATATTTGACAAAAGAGCCTTCATGATGGTGCTGCTCGAACGCCTCAAAAGCTACATGAGCGAAGCGCTCTCAGCTAAACCGATACAAGACGGCACCCACTAAACCCAACCCAAAGGCAAAACCAACCTATGCAACTAAGTACTAAATTCAAAAGCCACAAAATGCAACTTGCAGCACTGAATGAAGTCACCACAAGAACAGCCCGCAAACTGGAGCCTTTCACTGGAGAGGATTACTACGGAAACCCCATCGTCCGCATAGAACTGCAAGGCTGTGGAGAAGGCTACACTCCTAACCCAGAGGATCTGACCAACCCAGTATATGATGATGACATGAATACCATCGTTGCAAAATTCGACCGTGAAACCAAAAAACTCTACACCGTATTCCCCGTGAGTGACGACCAATGCTAAAACACCCTTTTCTAAATAAGCCCTACCAGCCAAAATTTCGACACTTCCTTTCCCCCTTCGACATCTATGATCGTGAAGAAACACTGGGCGAAATATTTTCAACCTACAACATCAATCATAAACGCGACAGAGAAAAACTAATCAAAAAGTACATTATAGACAAAAGTACAGACTTAAATTATCGGCATCGAAAACTCCTAGTCGACACTTTAGGCGATGCTCTTGAAGACGAAACTTATGATTTTTCGCAAGCTTTGAGCCAGGCTCCTGGTTTTTACTGTTCTCTACCTTGGGGATGGAGCGATATGGAGGATCCAAGAGGTTTCTTCGAGGACATCTACAGGATGACGAATGAGTGGTGGAAAGACGACCTCCAAAAAGCCAGCCTTGAAGACCCATCAACATGGTGAAAACACCACCCATATTACTGACCCCCCCACCACCGTGGCGAGCAGGCTTGCCCTGCGTTGGGCTGCGAAGCAGCCCCAATAGGAAAAAACGAGATACTAGCGTAAACCCATGTCGTCTGTTTTGGGGCTGCTGCGCAGCCCAACGCAGGGCAAGCCTGCTCGCCACAACAAGCCTGCTCACCCAAATAATAAGTTTGCGAACAGGAAGGCTCACCTATTGAGTGAGCCCTGCGAACCTCTCACCGCTTCGACAGCTCCATAATCATCCGACTCAACAAATAAACCCGTGGCGCCACGCTCTCCACCTCGGCATATTCCTCCGGCGTATGAATATTCCCACCGACAATCCCAAACCCATCCAACGTCGGCGTCCCGACCCCAGCCGATAAGCTCGCATCCGCCGCCCCGCCGCTGCCTTCAATGGTCAATGTACGACCCAATTCGCCGTAGATTCCCTGGGCAATTGCGACCAATTTGTCCGACTCCGGCGTCTGTGGCATCGGCGGCAGGCCGCGCAGCAGGCTGGTTTTCACTTCGGTGTCCGGGATCAATTTGTTGGCTGACACCCGCGCCAGGTCTTTTTCGATCCGATCAAACTCTTCCGGCAGTGCCGCGCGCACGTCGGCTTTGGCGGTGGCTTGGTCGGGGATGACGTTGGTGCGGTCGCCGGCCTTGATCACGGTGAAGTTGATGGTGGTTTTCTTCTCTTCGTCGCCGAGTTTGCCCAGTTGCAGAATCTGGTGCGCGGCTTCCATGGCGGCGTTGCGGCCCAGTTCGGGGGCGACGCCGGCGTGGGCGGCTTTGCCTTTGACTTCGACCACGGCAGTGGCGCTGCCTTTGCGCCATACCACCAGGCCGTCGGCTGGGCGGCCGGGTTCCAGGTTCAAGGTTACGTCGTGGGCCTTGGCGGTTTTGCGGATCAGTTCGGAGGCGGCTTCTGAGCCGGTTTCTTCGCTGGCATCGAGCAGGAAGGTGATTTGTGCGTAGTCCTTGAAGCCCTGGTTTTTCAGGACTTTGAGCGCGTAGATGCCGGCGACGATGCCACCCTTGTCATCCATCACGCCGGGGCCGTAGGCGCGACCATCCTTGATATGAAACGGTCGCTCGGCGGCCGAGCCTTCCTTGAACACGGTGTCCATGTGCGCCATCAGCAGGATTTTGGCTTTACCGGTGCCCTTGAGGGTGGCGATCACATGGCTGTTGTTAGCCGCTTTGTCGGGCACCAGCTCAATGCTGAAACCGAGCTGCTTGAGCTCATCCACGGCAATGTCGCGCACTTGGGTCAGGCCCGGCTCGTAGCCGGAGCCGGAATCGATGTTCACCAGGCGTTCGAGCAGTTTCAGGGCCTCGGCCTTGTACTGTTCGGCATCCGCCTGGATTTGCTTGTGGGGTTCGGCGCTGTAGGCCGGCACGGCGAAGGTCAGGGCCAGGGTGGCGGCCAGCAGGGTACGGGAGAAGGTGAAGAGCATGGACCGATCCTTGTTGTTGTGGGGGTATGCTGCGCTACCCTACCCCACTAAACCGAGCGTAACCAACTGCCTTGCACCGAACTGACGCGGTTGCGCCCGCTGCTCTTGGCCTCATACAGCGCCTGGTCGGCGTCGTTGAGCCAACTGGTGGAGTCGGCGTGCGCCGGCTGGTACGGCGCCAGGCCAATGCTCAAGCTGGCGCGCAGGGTCGGGTCTTGCGCATAGGCCAGCGCGCTGAAGCGATCACGCAAAGCGTCCATCACTTCGGTGGCGCGATTGAGCGGCATGCCTGGCAAAATCACACAGAATTCGTCGCCGCCATAGCGCCCGGCCAGGTCGGACGCCCGCAGGTTCTGGCGCAACACCTTGCTGAGTTGGCGCAACACGATGTCGCCGGTGACATGCCCGTAGGTGTCGTTGATGGTCTTGAAATGGTCGATGTCGATCAGCGCAATAGCCGCGCCCACCTGTTCACGGCGGCAACGTTGAAACTCGATTTCCAGATGGTCCTTCCAGGCGCCGTGATTGAGCAGGCCGGACAGGCTGTCGGTGCGGCTCAAGGCCAGCAACTCGCGCTTGTGGCGGGCCAGGGTCACTGCCTGGCGGTAGCAGATCCAGCCCAGCGCCAGGGGATACAGCATCAGGATCGGCAGGCACGCATACAGCTGCGCCTCGCTGGTCACCGCGACAAACGCCGGCGCGAACACCAGCAGCGCGGCGCCGATGCCCAGCCCCTGCGCCACCCAGCCGGCGAGCATAAAGCGCGGCCCGCCGATGGCGACGTTGTTCATGGTCATCATCGACAGCGTGGTCACGCTGGGCAGCGGGTTGAAGTGCATGGCACCGACCCAGAAGCCGCCGCAGAACGAATCGAAGAGTAAATTACGCCGTTCGCTGCGCAGTGAGTTGCTCGCCCGGCGCGACAACTGGTAGGCCACGTGCGGCCACACAAACGCGTTAATCAGCATCCAGGCCCACACCCACAGCGACGGGTGCAAGGGGTACATGCCAAATACCACGCAGACAAAACCGAGCGTCAGCCCCAAGAGCCGCGATTTGAACAGGCGCGAAGCGAGCGGAAGTCCATTTCCTCCGGCGGCTGACATGGTGGGGTGTAATCCTGGATGAGTGCCTGGAGTCTAACAGGGCAACGTCAAAGCGCCACTACTGCTTACCTGCTAATACTTCAGTGCGAAAACCCGCGCGCCAGCATCAACGCAACACCCAATAGCAGCACCGCCGTGATCCGCTGCAACAGCACCCGGCGCTTGGGGTTTTCCAGCACGTGCTTGATGCGCTGGCCGAAATAGCAGTACAGGCAGCCGCTGGCAAACTGCAGGGTCAGAAACGTCAACCCGAGGATGGCGATATCCGCCGCCGAGCTGTGCTCGCCTGCGCCTGCAAACTGCGGGAACACGGCGCTGAACATGATGATGGTCTTGGGGTTGGAAAACCCGGTGAGCAACCCCTTGCCGAACAGGCTGCGCGAGCCTTCCACGGCGCCGCCCTGGTTGATCGACACGCCGCTGCTGGTCCACTGCTTGTAGGCCAGGTACAGAATATAGGCCACACCGACGAACTGGATGGTCTGGGTAATGGCGAGGTTGCCCTTGATCAGTTCCGAAAAGCCCACGGCAAAGATCAGGATGGAAATCAGGTAGGACACACTGGCGCCGATCTGCGCCGGGATCGAACTGCGCAAGCCGTCCTTCAAGCCCAGGCTTAGCAGCAACAGGGTCATGGGGCCGGGGCTGAAGGTCATGGTGGCGCAAAACAGCAGGAAGTAGAGAAACGAAGACAGCGTTAACGCACTTGTCATGGGCCAGAACCTTGGAATGGTAAAAACAACAACGGGGCGCGCTTGAAACGCACGCCCCTGCGCCTGTCAGGCAACGGCAATTTCAGTGGTCAGGGATTCACGGTACATCAGCGCCAGGTCGGCCAGGGCGGCCTTGGCGGTCTGGTTGCGGGTTTCGAACGCCACCAGGCCCTTCCAGTTGGTTTCAACGATGGCCTGCACCACGTCGGCGTAATCACAGTTGCCGTCATGAATGCCGAAGTGCTGATCCTGCACGCCATTGTTGTTGCTGAAAGAAATGCCCTTGATCAAGTGGTGATACTTGCGCACCACGTCGGCCGGCAGGCCGTTCTCGATGTTGGCGTGGCCCGCATCCAGGAAGAAGTACACGTTGCCATGGGCCTTCAAGCGCTCGAACACAAACGCGTATTCGGCCTCATGGGTAAAGATGTAGTGGAACGGCCGGTAGTTGACGTAGTTGGACAGGTTCTCCAGGTAGATATCCGTGCCCTTTGCCTCGGCGTAGCTCGCCAGTTCCTGTACCGACTTGAGGTAGTGCTCCAGCGCAACCTTCTTGGCCATCAGCACCATTTTTGGCTCGACGATGCTGCCGCCGTGGATGATCAACGGCGCGCCCAGGCGGCTGGCGATATCAATCTCTTTTTTTACGTAGTCCACCGCCGCTGCGCGGAACGCCTCGACGTCACTGCCCAGCGGCGCCTTGAAGTTGCCGTGGAAGATCGGCTTGACGCCGGTGGCGGCGATTTGCGCCTGCAGGCTCTCAATGCGTGCATCGGTCCAGTCGTCGACCATCTCGCCGAACAGGCTGCCGTCGATGTACCAATGGGTGCAATCACCCTCGATAGCGGTTTGCAGGCCTTTTTCGGCGCTGAGGTATTTCTGGTGCGCCACGCCGGTACAGAACGGCACGGTGGGGTTGATCAGTTTGCTTTCCATGGAGCGATTCCTTTCGTTGATGGAGGATTAGAGTTCAATGGCCATGAAGTCGGCCTTGGTCACGCCGCAGTCAGGGCATGTCCAGTCTTCCGGCACTTCTTCCCAAGGGGTGCCGGCCGGGATTCCGTCCTCCGGAATACCCAATTCTTCTACGTACATAAAACCGCAGGGGGCGCACATATAAGTCTTCATGAGAATGCGAAATCCATTGCTCGCGTGTAAGAAACTTCGCCAGTTTCCGGCGAGATGGCGCGCAGTCTAGGGCAGCGTCATTGCACAAGGCAGGTAAAGTGGTGCCTAATCCGGCCTAACTTCACCGGTAAAAGCACCGGCAAAGACAAGGAAGGTTTATGTTTGTATCCGCCATCGCTTTTGTGGAAGGCACGCCCAAGGTGCAGCAGATCGTCGACGCCTTCAGCCAGGCCATCGAGGCCGGTGAATGGGCACCCGGCAGCAAGTTGCCGTCGGTGCGTGAGCTGACCCAGACCCTGGGCGTCAGCAAGTTCACCCTCAACGAAGCACTGGACCGCCTGCGCGGGCGCCACCTGCTGACCTCAAGCCAGGGCCGCGGCTATTTTGTGGCGATGGAAACCGCACGCCCGGCCGCCGCGACCTGGGTCGACCTGCTGCCCCAAGACCTGCTCAGCGTGCTGCGCCGCCCGCTGGTCACCGCCAGCGGCGAGCTGCGCCCCGGTGGCGGGCACTTGCCGGAGGACTGGTTGAACGGCGAGGCCATCCGCCAAACGATGCGCAGCGTGGTGCGTGCGCCGTCACTGCGCATCGCCGGCCTGGGCACGCCGGCCGGGTTGCTGCCCTTGCGCCAGGCCCTGCAACAGAAGCTGCACGGCGAAGGCTTGTCGGTGCCGGTGGAACAGATCATCACCACGCCCAACACCGTGCAGGGCCTGGACATGCTCATGCGCCTGCTCGCACGCCCCGGCGACACGGTGCTGCTGGACGCGCCGTGCTACTTCAACTTCCACGCCAACCTGGCCCTGCACGGGGTCAAAGTGGTGACCATCGAGCGGCGCCCCGACGGTTTTGACTTTACTGCCCTCGAACAGCTGCTGGCCGAGCATCGCCCCAGCCTGTACCTGACCACCAGCGTGCTGCATAACCCCACCGGCCATTCCTTCAGCCCCGGCCAGGCGTTTCGCTTGCTGCAACTGACCCAGCAGTACCATTGCCATATCGTCGAGGACGACCTCTACGGCGACCTGCACCCCAACCCGCCGCCGCGCCTGGCCGCCCTCGCCGGGCTGGATCAGGTCACCTACCTTTGCGGGTTCTCCAAGATCCTCAGCGCCAACACCCGCGTCAGCTACGTGGTGGCCGCGCCGCAATTGGCCGCCAACCTCACCAACATGAAGCTGATGAGCGGCGGCGTGACCTCGGAGCTGTTCGAGCAGATCGTCTACCGCATGCTCAGCGAAGGCAGCTACGCCAAGCACCGCAAGCGTATGGTCCAGCGTTTGATGGAGTCCGGCGGGCGCGTCGAACAATGGCTCAAGCGCTGTGGCTGCGAGCTGCCGATGGCGTATGAAGGCGGGATGTTTATCTGGGCGCGCCTGCCCAAGGGCGTAAACGGTGAACTGCTGGCCCAGGAGGCGTTGAAACGCAGCCTGGTGCTGGCGCCGGGCGCGCTGTTCGGCTACGACCCGGCGCACCTCAATTCGATGCGCTTCAATGTCGCCCACACTGATGAGCCGCGCGCCCAGCGGGTGTTCGAGGCGCTGTTGCTCAAGGCCGTGCGCCACTGATTTTTGCTTCGCCGTGTATCTGGTCAGCGCCAGATACACTGCAATACAAAGCGCACAAGGCAAAGGCTGCGGCGATGGCTAGACTGCGGCCAAGAGCATTTAACGAGGAAGGCAGCATGGATCATGTCGATCACATCCTGATCGTCGATGACGACCGGGAAATCCGCGAACTGGTGGGCAATTACCTGAAGAAAAACGGCATGCGCACCACCGTAGTCGCCGACGGCCGCCAGATGCGCAGCTTCCTCGACACCACCCCCGTGGACTTGATCGTGCTGGATATCATGATGCCCGGCGACGACGGCTTGCAGCTGTGCCGCGAACTGCGGGTGGGCAAGCACAAAGCCACGCCGGTGCTGATGCTCACGGCGCGCAACGATGAAACCGACCGCATCATCGGCCTGGAAATGGGCGCCGATGATTACCTGGTCAAGCCTTTCGCCGCGCGTGAATTGCTCGCACGCATCAATGCGGTATTGCGCCGCACACGCATGCTGCCACCGAACCTGATAGTGAGTGAAACCGGGCGGCTGATTCGCTTTGGTCGCTGGCGCCTGGACACCACCGCCCGCCACCTGCTCGACGAGGACGACACCCTGGTGGCACTCAGCGGCGCCGAATACCGTCTGTTGCGGGTGTTTCTCGACCACCCGCAGCGCGTACTCAACCGCGACCAATTGCTGAACCTGACCCAGGGGCGTGACGCCGACTTGTTCGATCGCTCCATCGACCTGCTGGTGAGCCGCTTGCGCCAACGCTTGCTGGATGACGCCCGCGAACCGGCCTATATCAAGACCGTGCGCAGCGAGGGTTATGTGTTTTCACTGCCGGTGCAAATCCTCGGGGCCGAGCAATGAGGCCATGGCGGTTTGGCTGGCCGCGCACACTGGCGTCCCAACTGTCGCTGATTTTTCTGATCAGCCTGGTGTGTGCCCATGGGTTGTCATTCAGTGCGCAGTTCTACGAGCGCTATATCAGTGCGCGCACGGTGATGCTCGGCAACCTGGAAAACGACGTGTCCACCTCGGTGGCCATCCTCGACCGCCTGCCCGCCAACGAACGCGCCAGTTGGCTGGCGCGTCTCGACCGGCAGAATTACCGGTACTTGCTCAACGCCGGCGAGGCCGGTGAACCGATGACTAGCAACGATGTGCCAATGGCCGCCACCTCGATTGCGGACGCACTGGGCGAGCATTACGCCCTGACCTTTCGCGATATTCCAGGCATCCAGAAACACTTCCAGGTGCACCTGACCCTGGCCGATGGCAACCCGATCACCCTCGACGTACGCCCCGCCGCCCTGCCCGTAGCCTATTGGTTGCCGGTGGTGCTGGTGCTGCAACTGGCGCTGCTGCTCGGCTGCACCTGGGTCGCGGTGCGCCTGGCCGTGCGCCCGCTGACACGCTTGGCCCGTGCGGTCGAAACCCTCGACCCGAACGCTCACCCCACACCCCTGGACGAAACCGGCCCGAGTGAAGTCGCGCATGCCGCCGCGGCGTTCAATGCCATGCAACAGCGCATTGCCGAATACCTCAAGGAACGCATGCAGATCCTCGCGGCGATTTCCCATGACCTGCAAACGCCGATCACCCGCATGAAACTGCGCGCCGAGTTTATGGACGACAGCGCCGACCGCGAAAAACTGTGGAGCGACCTGAGCGAAATGGAGCACCTGGTACGTGAAGGCGTGGCGTATGCGCGCAGCGTTCACGGCGCCACCGAGGCCAGCCACCGCATTGACCTAGACGCCTTTCTCGACAGCCTGGTGTTTGACTATCAGGACATGCAAAAGCAGGTCAGCCTGCGCGGCAAAAGCGCGCTGATCCTCGACACCCGCCCCCACGCGCTGCGCCGCGTGTTGGTGAACCTGGTGGACAACGCCCTTAAATTCGCCGGCAACGCCGAGCTGGAAGTCGGCTCGACAGCCAATGGGCAGTTGTCGATCAAGGTGTTGGACCAAGGCCCCGGAATTGCCGAAGACGAATTGGCGCAGGTGCTGCAGCCGTTCTACCGGGTAGAAAGCTCACGCAATCGCGGCACCGGCGGCACCGGGCTGGGGTTGGCGATTGCCCAGCAACTGGCGGTGGCGATCGGCGGCACGCTGACCTTGAGCAATCGGGTTGAAGGCGGTTTGTGCGCCGAGATTCGTTTGAGTCTTTAGCGCACTGTTCTGTGGCGAGCAGGCTTGCCACATTGAGTGCACAGCTTTAATAAAACTTACGCATGATAATTCTGCTTTTTATAATTAGGTTAGAACCAACAGGCATTTTACAGACCCCGCCACGGCCCTTACTTTTGACCCGAGTGACCGACCCCACGCCCGGAGGAGGTGTTAATCGCGCAATCGACAAGGACAGACCATGAGCATCGAATTTATCGGTTATATCGGCGGCCATCACGCTTCCGAGATTCACCCGCGCAGCGGCCCTACCCTGCAGCCAGACTACGTCGAAACCGTGGCCCGCGCCCACGAAGCGGCCGGCTTCGACCGCGCGTTGGTGGCGTTTCATTCCAACAGCCCGGACAGCACGCTGATCGCCGCGCATGCCGCCAGCGTGACCCAAAAGCTGCAGTTCCTGATCGCCCATCGCCCAGGTTTTGCCCAGCCGACCCTGGCCGCTCGCCAGTTCGCGACCCTGGACGTGTTCAACGGCGGGCGCACGGCCGTGCATATCATCACCGGCGGCGATGACCGTGAACTGCGTGCCGATGGCAGCCATATCGGCAAGGACGAACGTTACGCACGCACCGACGAATACCTGAGTGTGGTGCGCCAGGAATGGACCCACGAGCAGCCTTTCGATTTCAAAGGCACCTACTACCAGGTCGAAGGCGCGCACTCGACGGTGAAGTCGCCGCAGCAACCGCATATCCCGCTGTACTTCGGCGGCTCTTCAGCGGCCGCGATTGCGGTGGCCGGCAAACATGCCGACGTGTATGCGCTGTGGGGCGAAACCTACGAGCAGGTGCGCGAAGTGGTGACCCAGGTGCGCGCAGAAGCGGCCAAGCACGGGCGCACGATTCGCTTCAGCTTGTCGTTGCGCCCGATCCTCGCGCAAACCGAGGAGCTGGCCTGGGCACGTGCCGAGACAATCCTGCAACAGGCGACCGCACTGGCTGACAAGCAGGGCTTTGTGCGCCGCGAACCACCCAACGAAGGCTCGCGCCGCTTGCTGGCAGCGGCAGCGCAAGGTTCGCGCCTGGATAAGCGCCTATGGACCGGGATCGCCGAGTTGCTGGGCGCGCAGGGCAACTCCACTTCATTGGTCGGCACCGCCGAACAAGTCGCGCAGGCATTGCTGGACTACTACGACCTGGGCATCACCACCTTCCTGATACGCGGGTTCGACCCGCTCAACGACGCAATCGACTACGGCAAGCAGCTGATCCCACTGACCCGCCAGCTGGTCGCCGAGCGCGAACAAGCCAAACAGGTCGCCTAACTAAAGAACACCACACAACCCATGTGGGAGCGGGCTTGCTCGCGAATGCGGCGGGTCAGTCAACGCAAATATTGACTGATCCACCGCATTCGCGAGCAAGCCCGCTCCCACATTTTTGATCTTCAGTGGTTTCAAGTTCAGTTTTTGTAGTCGGTATCCGTACGCTCCAACTGCCGAATCAACGCATTCCAATGCCGCGCCACACCCGGCCCTGCGCCATTGCTGAACACCTTGGCCTGCTCCTCCACCTTGGCCACCACCTCTGCCGGCGGGAAGACAAGCTCGGCATTGCCGCCTGCCTGCGCCGCGATCTGGATATTGCACGCGCGCTCCAGCCCTTGCAGTTGCTGGAAGGCGTGTTCCACGCTGATACCGGCAGTCAACAGCCCATGGTTACGCAATATCATCACACTCTTATCGCCCAGGTCAGCCACCAAGCGCTCGCGCTCATCCAGGTCCAACGCCACGCCTTCATAACCGTGGTACGCCACGCGCCCGGAGAACGCGATGGCGTGCTGGGAGATCGGCAGCAGGCCATCCTTCTGTGCCGACACCGCAATGCCGTCGCGGGTGTGAGTGTGCAGCACCGCTTGCAGGTCATGACGCGCGCCGTGGATGGCGCTGTGGATCACGTAACCTGCGTAGTTGATACCCAGGCCGGTCGGGTCGTCGACAATCGTGCCGTCGAGGTCGACCTTGACCAGGTTGGAGGCGTTGATTTCATCGAACAACAGCCCGTAGGCGTTGATCAGGAAATGCTCATCCGGCCCCGGCACACGGGCGGAGAAGTGCGTGTAGATGTGATCGGTCCACTTATACAGCGCCGCCAGCCGATAGGCCGCCGCCAGCTTGACGCGCACCTCCCACTCTTCTGGCGTGACACGCTGGCGGACGTTGCTGGAAACACTGGAAAGCGAGGTGACGCTGCTCATGGCAAAACTTCCTGGATGGCCTTAAGGACTTCCAGTCAGCCTAGGGGATGGCCAAAAATAATAAAAATCACATTTTAATCTAAGCTAATTATTATTTTTTTTTATAAAACCAGCTACCACATAGATAGCTCCCACGCTCCGCGTGGGAATGCAGCCCTGGACGCTCCGCGTCCCAAAGCGTGACGCAGAGCGTCACAGGAGGCATTCCCACGCAGAGCGTGGGAACGATCAGTCTGCACTCACGCAGCGTTGCGGATCTTGTGTAAAGAGGCCGCCACCAGCGTCCCAAACGCATCCACCGGCCCTTGCAGGTTGCCCAGGAAGTGCGGGTAGATCAGCCACAAATCCATCACCGGTTTGAAGTCCTTGAGCGGCACCACCGCCAGTTGCTCAAGGTGCGCACTGCGCTCCAGCAGCGGCCGCGGCACCAGCCCCAGGCCCAGGCCGTCCGCCACCAGGCCCAGTTGCAACTCAGTGCCAAAGGTTTCCAGGTTCACTCGCAGCGCCAAACCCTGGTCGGACAAGGTGCGCTGCAACCCGGCACGAAAACCACAGCCATCCGGGTTGAGAATCCAGCCGCCCTGGTACACATCAGCCAACTTGCAGGGCTTTTTCGGCAACTGTGCCTTGGCACACACCACCACCAACTCCATCTTGCCGATGGACTCGCCGACAATGTTGTCCGGGAAGATCTTGCCCGCCGGGAACAACGCCACCGCCGCATCCAGCTCGCCGCGCTCGATCTTGCCGACCAATTGGCTGCCCCAACCGGTGGCGACCTGGGCGCGCAAGTCGGGGTATTCACTGCGCAAGTGCTTGAGCGCATCCAGCAGCACCACATCGCCGATGGTCTGCGGCACGCCCAGGCGCAACACGCCGGTGGGCGGCGCATCGGTGGCCACCAGCTCACGCAGGGCATCCATCTCGCGCAGGATCAACCGGCATTGTTCATACACCCGCGTGCCGATCAGCGTAGGTTTGAGCGGCTTGGTGTTGCGGTCGAACAGCTCCACGCCCAGCGCCTGCTCGAAGTTCTGCACGCGGCGGGTGATGGCCGGTTGAGTCAACTGCAACGACTCGGCGGCGTGGCTGATGGACTGGCAACGAATCACTTCGACAAAGGCATCGATATCGTCAATTTTCATTTGGGCCGCACATAGAGAACAGTCATTAAGATGTGTGGCAAGCATAGTTGCCACACGGCGGTCTGGATAGCCTGCGCTGTGATCGATAACGTCTAACGCTATTCAGACCGGTTCTAAATTACCTAAAGCTATAAGCTAATCATTAAAAAATAGCATATTAACTATAAACATTATGCTTATATAAACCCATCAAGCCATCCCCATAACCGCCATGATGGAATTGCCATGACCCAGTCCCGACACCCCGAAAGACTCAGAGCCTTTATAGGCGCCCTGGCGGAACTGATCGACGGCAACCCGCGCGAAGGCGACCTGTTGCACCGTGGCGGCAAGCTGTTGGCGCAACTGGTCAGCCATGACGACTGGCTGCCCGACGAGTACGCCCAACCGGATCCCGAGCGCTACCAGCAATTTTTGCTGCATGCCGATTCGCGCCAGCGTTTCAGCATCGTCAGCTTTGTCTGGGGGCCGGGCCAGCGCACGCCGATTCACGACCATCGGGTGTGGGGCCTGATCGGCATGTTGCGTGGTGCGGAGTTCTCCCAGGGTTTTGAGCGTGCGCCCGATGGCAGCCTGGTGGCCGAAGGCACACCGGTTCAACTGCTGCCCGGCCAGGTTGAGGCGGTGTCGCCCAAAATCGGCGATATCCATCAGGTCAGCAATGCCCACAGCGACCAGGTGTCGATCAGTATTCACGTGTACGGCGCCAATATTGGTGCCGTGCGCCGTGCGGTGTATCAGCCCGACGGCAGCGAGAAACTGTTTATCTCCGGTTATTCCAACGCCTACCTCCCGAACATCTGGGATTTGTCCAAAGAAAAGAGCCCTGCCCTATGACCACCGTATCGAACCGCAGCTTCGCCCAGATTCGCCAGGCCCTGTTGGACCGTGAAGAAGTCGCCTTGGTCGACGTGCGCGAAGAAGCGCCCTTTGCCGAGTCGCACCCGCTGTTCGCTGCGAATATCCCGCTGTCCAAGCTGGAGCTGGAGGTGTATGCGCGCATTCCCCGTCGCGATACCCAAGTGACGGTCTATGACAATGGCGAAGGGTTGGCCGAACGTGCCGCCGCACGCCTGGTTGCGTTGGGCTACACCCAGGTCAGCTTGCTCGAAGGTAGCCTGGACGGTTGGCGCCGTGCCGGTGGCGAGCTGTTTATCGACGTCAACGTACCGAGCAAAGCCTTCGGCGAGTTGGTTGAGAGCGAGCGCCACACGCCCTCCTTGGCCGCCGAAGAAGTGCAGGCGCTGCTCGACAGCCAGGCCGATGTGGTGGTGCTCGACGCGCGCCGCTTCGACGAATACCAGACCATGAGCATTCCTACCGGCATCAGTGTGCCGGGTGCCGAACTGGTGCTACGCGCCCGTGAACTGGCACCGGACCCGGCCACCCGTATCATCGTCAACTGCGCCGGGCGCACCCGCAGCATTATCGGCACGCAGTCGCTGATCAACTCAGGCATCGCCAACCCGGTGTCGGCACTGCGTAACGGCACTATCGGCTGGACCCTGGCCGGGCAGAAACTCGCCCATGGCCAAGCGCGCCGCTTTGCGCCGACATCGGAAGAACACCGTCAAATCGCCGCCGCAGACGCACGCCGCGTCGCCGACAAAGCACGCGTCGGCCGCGCCACACTTAACGACCTGCAACGCTGGCAGCAGGAGCCGACCCGCACCACCTACCTGTTCGATGTGCGCACGCCGGAGGAATTCGAAGCCGGCCATCTGCCGGGCGCGCGCTCCACACCCGGCGGCCAGCTGGTGCAGGAAACCGACCATGTGGCCAGCGTGCGCGGAGCGCGCCTGGTGCTGGCCGATGACGACGGCGTGCGGGCGAACATGTCCGCCTCATGGCTCGCGCAATTGGGCTGGGAGGTGTACGTGCTGGACGACCTGCAAGCGGCGAACTTCAGCGAACAAGGCGCCTGGGTAGCGCCGGTCCCGGCACCCTTGCAGGCCGAACTGATCAGCCCCCACACCCTTGCCGAGTGGCTGCCCCATGGCGACACGGCGGTGCTGGATTTCACCCCCAGCGCCAACTACGTCAAACGCCATATCCCCGGTGCCTTCTGGGTCTTGCGTGCGCAATTGGCCAACGCCCTGGCCAAGGTGACGCCTGCCGAACGTTATGTGCTGACCTGCGGCACCAGCCAACTGGCGCGCCTGGCGGTCGCCGAAGTCGAAGCCATCACCGGCAAGCCGGTATTCCTGCTGCAAGGGGGCACGCTTAACTGGATCGCCGAGAAGCTACCGCTGGAAGAAGGCGAAACCCATCTCGCGTCACCGCGTATCGACCGCTATCGCCGCCCGTACGAAGGCACCGACAGCCCGAAGGAAGCCATGCAGGCGTATCTGGACTGGGAATTCGGCCTGGTCGACCAGCTGGCGCGCGATGGCACCCACGGTTTCTACGTGATCTGAACCACCTTCACGCCTGCCCCACACCGGGGCAGGCCGCACCGACCCCTTGCCAGGCGGAGGTAACCCACACTTTTTCAATTTGCCTGGGATTTATCCATCATGGTCTTTAGCACGCCCTTCAAACACCTGCTGCTGAGCAGCGCCCTGGCCCTCGGCCTGATCAGCACTGCACACGCCGCCGATCTGCAACCGCTACGCGTGGCCAACCAGAAATCCACGATAAAGGCATTGCTGGAAGCCTCGGGCGAAACCAACAACGTGCCCTATCAAATCCAGTGGTCGGAGTTCCCTTCCGCCTCGCCGCTGGGCGAAGCCCTGAACGCGGGCGCCGTCGATATTGGCGCCCTCGGCGACGCGCCGTATGTGTTCGCCTTGGGCGCCGGTGCCGCGCTCAAGGTGGTCAGCATCATCCACGCCGAAGGGCGCAACACCACCGCCCTGGTGGTGCCCAAGGACTCGCCGATCAAGACGGCCGCCGACCTCAGGGGCAAAAAAATTGTCACCGGACGCGGCTCCATCGGGCACTACCTGGCGATCCGGGCCTTGGCCAGCGCAGGCCTGACGAGCAAGGATGTGCAATTCATTTTCCTGCTGCCCGCTGAATCCCGGCTGGTACTCGATAACGGCACCGTTGATGCCTGGGCCACTTGGGATCCCTACACCACGGTGGTCACCTCACAAAGCCACGCCCGCGTCCTGGTCAGCGGCAAACAGTTGTTGAGCAACCACCTGTATTTCGCCGCCACCAGCCAGGCCATCGCCAACAAACGCCCGCAACTGGATGACTTCGTGGCCCGCGTCGACCGTGCCTACGCCTGGGCCAACACACACCCGGATGAATACGCCGCTGCCCAAGCCAAAATTACCGGCCTGCCCTTGGCGGTGCACCTGGAGGTGGCCAAAGACACGCAACTGAACCCCGTGGTGATTGACGACAGCGTGATCAAGGGCTTGCAAGCCACCGCCGACACCTATCAGCAAGAAGGCCTGTTGCCCAAGCGCATCGACGTATCCCTGGGTTTCGACACCAGCTTTAACGCCGAACGTTTTCCCACTTCCCAAGCATCGCGCTAAGCAAGGAGCCGCACATGAGCACGCCACGTCATCTGAAACTGGGCGCTATGGTCCACGGTGTCGGTCACGGCTGGGGCGAATGGCGCCATCCGCAGGCGCAACCGAATGCCAGTACCAACTTTGGCTTCTACAAACAGCAGGCCGAGTTGGCCGAAAGCGCCAAGTTCGACTTCGTGTTTATCGCCGACAGCCTGCACATTCACGCCAAATCCAGCCCGCACTACCTCAACCGTTTCGAGCCGCTGACCCTTCTCTCGGCCCTTGCCGCGTTGACCACCCACATCGGCCTGGTCGCCACCGTGACCGTCAGCTACACCGAGCCCTACCAGGTGGCGCGCCAGTTCGCCTCTTTGGACCATATCAGCGGCGGCCGCGCCGGCTGGAACGTGGTCACCTCCTGGCTGAGCGGCACCGCCGACAACTTCGGCAAAGCCGAGCACCCGCCCCACGCCGTGCGCTACCGCATCGCCAAGGAACACTTGAACGTGGTCAAGGGCCTGTGGGATTCCTGGGAAGACGACGCCTTTGCCTACAACAAGCAGAGCGGCGAATTTTTCACCCCCGACAAGCTGCACGCGCTGAACCACAAGGGCGAGTTTTTCTCGGTCAAAGGCCCGCTGAACATCGCCCGCTCGCGTCAGGGCCAGCCGGTGATTTTCCAGGCGGGCACCTCTGAAGATGGGCGCAACTTTGCCGCTGAGCATTCCGATGCGATTTTTGTGCATGTTGAGACGCTCGAAGAAGCCAAGGCTTACTCGGCTGATTTGAAACGCCGCGCCAAGGGTTTTGGCCGTGATGCGGGCAGCCTGTCGATTTTGCCGGGCATTCGTCCGATTGTCGGGCGCGATGCCGCCGAGGTGGAAAGCCGCTATCAGCAGGCCGTGGATCTGGTCACCGTCGAAGATGCGATTGTGGCGCTGGGCCGCCCCTTCAACGACCACAACTTCAGCCAATACCCATTGGACGAACCCTTCCCGGAGCTTGGCGACCTGGGCAGCAACAGCCAGAAAGGCGGTTCTGACCGTATCAAGCAACTGGCCAGGGACGAAGGCCTGACCCTGCGCGAAGTGGCCTTGCGTTTTTCGCGGCCCAAGCGCGAGTTTGTCGGTACTCCGGAGCAGGTTGCCGATTCCATCCAAAACTGGTTCGAGTCCGGCGCCAGCGACGGCTTCATCATCAACTCGGTACTGCCCGATGGCTTGCAGTACTTCACCGAACTGGTGGTGCCGGTGCTGCAACAACGCGGGCTGTTTCGCAGCGAATACAGCGGCCAGACCTTGCGCGACAACCTGGGGCTGGAGGTGCCGACCAATCGGTACAGCGAAGTTGAAGTGCAACAGGAAGCGCTGGCATGAGTGAACCTCTCAACCGACTAGCCAAGGTGGGAGCTGGCTTGTCTGCGATAGCGGTCTGCGGGCCTGCATTGCGGGTGGCTGATACACCGCCTTCGCAGGCAAGCCAGCTCCCACACGGGCCGGCGCAATTCGACGCCCTGCTCGAACACCTCAGCGCCGAGCTGGCCAGCAGCGCGCACCTGTATGACGAAAGCGGCGCCTTCCCCCACGCCAACTTCACGCGGCTGCATGAACATGGCCTGGTCGCCCTCACCGTGCCCAAGGCCCTGGGTGGGGGTGGCGCAAGCTTGGCGCAGGCGCGCAAGGCCATCAGCGCGATTGCCAGGGGCGAGCCGTCTACCGCGCTGATTCTGGTGATGCAGTACCTGCAACACACACGCCTGCAAGACAGCAAAACCTGGCCGCAGCACCTGCGCGTGCAGGTCGCCGAAGACGCCGTGCGCAACGGTGCATTGATCAATGCGCTGCGCGTCGAACCTGACCTGGGCACCCCGGCCCGTGGCGGGCTGCCGGCGACCACGGCGGTGCGCACCGCCGACGGCTGGCGCATCAGCGGCCGCAAGATTTACTCCACCGGCAGCCACGGCCTGAGCTGGTTCAGCGTGTGGGCGCGCAGTGATGATGCCGACCCGCTGGTGGGCGCCTGGCTGGTGCCGAAAAACAGCCCCGGCGTGAGCATCATCGACACCTGGGACCATCTGGGCATGCGCGCCACCTGCAGCCACGAAGTGGTGCTCGATAATGTCCTGGTGCCGCTGGACCATGCCGTCAGCGTCAGCCCCTGGAGCGCACCGCAACCTGAGCTGGATGGCGAGGGGTTCCTGTGGATGTCGGTGCTGCTGTCGTCGGTGTACGACGCCGTGGCCCAGGCGGCGCGGGACTGGCTGGTGAACTGGCTGGAGCAGCGCAAGCCGTCCAACCTCGGCGCCGCGCTGTCGAGCCTGCCGCGTTTTCAGGAAACCGTCGGCCATATCGACACCCTGCTGTTTGCCAACCGCAGCCTGCTCGAGGCCGCCGCCCAGGGCCACACGCCAGCCGCCAATGCGGCGCAGCTTAAATACCTGGTGACCGGCAATGCGATCCGCGCCGTGGAGCTGGCCATCGAAGCCTCGGGCAACCCTGGCCTGTCGCGCCATAGCCCGCTGCAACGGCATTACCGCGACGTGCTGTGCAGCCGCGTGCATACGCCGCAGAACGACGCGGTGCTGCAAGGTGTGGGTAAAGCGGTGTTCGCTCAACGTGCGCAACAATGAATAAGGAACGCTCATGAGTCAGGTGATTATCGCCAGCCAGCTGGACGAAGATTACAACCAGGTATTGCGCGAACGCCTTGCCTCGATCCACCCCCATGCCCAGGTGATCGGCGTGCCGGCCGGTGTACCCAGCGACCTGCCGCCCCAGGCCAATATCCTGCTGCTGCGCCCTATCAATGTGCGCGGCTACACCGCGCCCGATACTCCGCCGCCGGGCTGGCCGTATGGCGCGCAGTGGGTACACCTGGTGTCGTCGGGCATCGATTTCTACCCGCAGTGGCTGTTCAACGGCCCGCCGGTGACCACCTCACGGGGCAGTGCGGCCGATAACCTTGCCGAGTTCGCCCTGGCGGCGATCTTTGCGGCGGCCAAGCATTTGCCGGCTATCTGGGTGAAGGATGCCCAGTGGACATTCACCGCGCTGCGCCCGCTCAAGGGCAGCACATTGGGCATTCTCGGCTTTGGTGCGATCGGCAAGAGCCTGGCGCAAAAAGCCCAGGCCTTGGGGATCAACGTGGTTGCGCTGCGCCAGAGCCAGGCACCCTTTGAGGTGGACCATGTTGAGGCCGCCAAGGACATCCACGACCTGTTTGCCCGCGCCGACCACCTGGTGCTGGCGGCGCCGCTCACCGAGGCCACGCGGCATATTGTCGACCGTGATGTGCTCGGCAGCGCCAAGCCGGGATTGCACCTGATCAATATTGCGCGCGGTGGTTTGCTGGATCAGGAGGCCCTGCTGGAAGCCCTGGATAACGGTCAGATCGGCCTGGCCTCGCTGGATGTGACCGAGCCTGAGCCACTGCCGCAGGGCCACCCGTTGTACAGCCATGCGCGGGTGCGGTTGTCGCCGCATACCTCGGCGATTTCGACCAACAGCCAGCAGGAGATTGCCGACACGTTCCTGGCGAATCTGCAGCGGTATGTGCAAGGTTCAACGTTGGCCAATCTTGTCGCCCCTTGAATATGTGTGGGAGCCAGCTCCCACATAAGCCAGTCTTCACAATAGATGCGTGTGGGTCAGCAACCGCTGGCCAGGCGTTCGCGCAAAAACTCCACCAGCGCCTGCACTGGCCGCGAACTTTGCCGGTGCTGCGGGTACACCGCCGACAGGGTCAGGGCTTCGGGGGCGAAGTCGTCCAGCAGGGTTACCAAGCGCCCGTCTTTCAACGCCTCGGCAACAATAAAAGTCGGCAGGTAGGTCACGCCCAACCCGGCGATCGCAGTGTCGCGCAGCAACTCGCCATTGTTTACGCGCATGCGTCCACTGACGCTGAGCGCCTGCAACTTGCCTTTGAAGCGCCATTGCACTTGGCGGCCATGGCCGTAGGGCAGGCAGTCGTGGTCGGCCAGGTCTTCAGGCCTGAGCGGCGTACCCTTGGCGGCGAGGTAGTCAGGGCTGGCGCAATACACTCGCTGCACACTGGCGATGCGCCGGGCAATCAGGGTTGAGTCTTCCAGCGTGCCGATGCGCAAGACCAGGTCGTAGCCCTCGCCGATCAGGTCCACCGGGCGATCACTCAAGTCAACTTCCACCGACACCTGCGGGTGGCGTTGCAGGAACTGCGGCAACAGGCAGCCCAGATGGGCCATGGCAAACGACAACGGCGCGCTGAGCCGAATCGTGCCCCGCGGTTCGCTGTTCTGGCCGGCGATGCCCTGCTCCACTTGCTCGACTTCACCGAGCAGGCGCAAAGCGGATTCGTAATAACTCTGGCCCAGTGGCGTGACGTCCAGCCGACGCGTGGAGCGGTTGAGCAGGCGCACGCCGAGGCGGTCTTCCAACTGGATAAGGCGGCGGCTGACGAACTGCTTGGACAGGCCGAGTTGCTCGGCGGCGGCGGTGAAGCTGCCGGACTCCATGACCTGGCAAAACAGGCGCATGTCTTCGAAGGGGTTCATTGTCGCTTCTCGGTGGACATTTGGCTGGTTTATAGCCTGTCAGCCGCTACGACACAATCAAATGCAGGAGGGGCTTGCCCCCTCCTACAGGGTTAATCTACCCCTTCAAACGCAGCTTACTTGGCCGTAAACGCCGAGTAGCTGTTCATCAGGTTACGGTAGTTCGGAATGCGCGGCGACAGCAGGTTGGCCAGGCCTTCCATGTCGTTGCGCCAGTCAACTTGCAGTTCACAGGCGACAGAGAACCAGTTCACCAATTGTGCGCCGGCGGCCGTCATGCGTGCCCAAGCGGCTTGTTGCACGGTTTCGTTGAAGGTACCCGAGGCGTCGGTCACCACGAACACCTCAAAGCCTTCAGCGAGGGCGCACAGGGTCGGGAACGCGACGCACACATCCGTTACCACGCCGGCAATGATGATCTGCTTGCGGCCGGTGGCCTTGACGGCCTTGACGAAATCTTCGTTGTCCCACGCGTTGATCTGGCCAGGGCGGGCGATGTAAGGCGCGTCCGGGAACAGCGCCTTGAGTTCCGGAACCAACGGACCGTTAGGGCCACTTTCAAAACTGGTGGTGAGGATGGTCGGCAGGTTGAAGAACTTGGCCACGTCGGCCAGGGCCAACACGTTGTTCTTGAACTCGTTCGGAGAGAAGTCTTGCACCAGGGAAATCAGGCCGGTCTGGTGATCGACCAGCAATACAACGGCGTCATCTTTGTTCAAGCGCTTGTAAGTCATGGGTGAACTCCTTTGGGTGTTTTTAAAATCAGAAGGCAAAGCACGAGCAACCAAACGCGCCCCAGAAACCCTGGAAATCGCTGACCGGTACGCTGGAGAGCCGCGCTTTTTCATGGCCGTGGGCATGCACGCCGCACGGTCCGCTGCAGTGGTGTACTTGCGCTTGCACCGGTGAACCTGGGCGCCAGTGCCCCGGCACCTTGACCACCGGCGACCAGTCCGGCAGCACCGGTACTTGGGGCGGGGCGAAATCTTCGAAGTCGCCGGCGCCGTACACCACCTTGCCGCCGACCACGGTCAGTACCGACTCGATCCATTTGATGGCTTCTTCATCGACGCTGAAGAAGTCCGCCGAGAGTGCCGCCACATCCGCCAACTGGCCGACCTTGATCTGGCCCTTCTTGCCCTGCTCCGAGGAGAACCAGGCGCTGCCGTGGGTGAACAACTCCAGCGCGGTGAGGCGCGGCAGGCCTTCGGCGTGCAGCTCCAGGCCGCCGACGGTGCGGCCGCTGACCATCCAGTACAGCGAAGTCCAGGGGTTGTAGCTCGAGACCCGCGTGGCGTCGGTGCCCGCCCCTACCGGCACGCCTTCGGCCAGCATGCGCTTGATCGGTGGCGTGGCTTCGGCGGCCTTGGCGCCGTAGCGCTCGACAAAATATTCGCCCTGGAACGCCATGCGGTCCTGGATCGCGATACCACCGCCCAAGGCCCGGACGCGCTCGATGTTTTTCGGCGTAATGGTTTCGGCGTGGTCGAAGAACCACGGCAGACCATTGAACGGAATGTCGCGGTTGACCTTCTCGAACACATCGAGCATGCGCGAGATGGATTCGTCGTACGTGGCGTGCAACCGGAACGGCCAGCGCTGCTCAACCAAATGGCGCACCACCGGTTCCAGTTCCTGCTCCATGGTCAACGGCAGGTCGGGGCGTGGCTCAAGGAAATCTTCGAAGTCCGCCGCCGAAAACACCAGCATCTCGCCTGCGCCGTTGTGGCGCAGGTAATCGTCGCCCTGGTGCAGGGTGACGCTGCCGGTCCAGTGCTTGAAGTCGCTGAGTTCTTCCTTGGGCTTTTGGGTGAACAGGTTGTAGGCGATGCGCACCGTCAGCTGTTGGTCCTTGGCCAGTTGTTCAATGACCGCGTAGTCATCGGGGTAGTTCTGGAAACCACCGCCGGCGTCGATGGCGCTGGTGAGGCCCAGGCGATTGAGTTCACGCATGAACTGGCGGGTCGAATTGACCTGGTATTCGAGCGGCAGTTTCGGGCCCTTGGCCAGGGTTGCATACAAGATCATCGCGTTGGGACGCGCCACCAGCATGCCGGTGGGGTTGCCGTTGCTGTCGCGCACAATCTCGCCGCCCGGCGGGTTCGGCGTGTCCTTGGTGTAACCGGCTACGCGCAGGGCGGCGCGGTTGAGCAAGGCACGGTCATACAGGTGCAGCACGAACACCGGCGTATCTGGCGCGGCCTGGTTCAACTCTTCCAGGGTCGGCATGCGTTTTTCGGCGAACTGGAATTCGTTCCAGCCCCCCACCACACGCACCCATTGCGGCGTCGGCGTGCGATCGGCTTGATCCTTGAGCATGCGCAACGCATCGGCCAGTGACGGCACGCCTTCCCAGCGCAGTTCAAGGTTGTAGTTCAGCCCGCCACGGATCAGGTGCAAGTGCGAGTCGTTAAGGCCGGGGATCACGGTGCGGCCCTTGAGGTCGATGACCTGGGTGCCGCTGCCGCGCAGGGCCATGGCCTCGCCGTCGGTGCCGACCGCGACAAAGCGGCCCTGGTGGATTGCGACCGCAGTGGCCCGTGGGTTTTCGCGGTCCACGGTGTGGAACTGGCCATTGAACAGAATCAGATCGGCGTTCATAGGGTGTCCTTTACAGAGGCTTCAAGCCAGGGAGCGAACAGGCGGGTGGCGGCCGGCATCAGCAGGTAAACCACCAGCAACACAATGGTCAGGGTCACCAAAAAAGTGGAAACCACATAGTTGGACAGGAACGGGTGCAGACGCAGGATCGGCCCCCAGATAAACGGCAGCAGCAGGGTTTGCGGCAGAATCACGCACAGGCTGACCACCGCCTGCTTCCAGCGCGGCGGTTTGGCGGCGCTGTCGGCCAGTGGCGCGAACCAGAACTCATTAGCCGCACCAATTTCGGTCTTGTCGCCGTCGGCCAGCATCGGCGCCGCTTCAACGATCAGCGCCAGGCGTTCGGGGGAGTCGAGCCAGCGTTGCAGCGCGTCGGTGGAGCGATAGCGCAAGACGCAGGTAAACAGTGCTTGCCCACCCTGCTTGCCGCGCACCACATCCACACCGAGGTGGCCGGGGCGCTCGCCGGCGATGCGTACGATGCGCCGCAACCAGGCCTCGTAATCGGCTTCACGGCCGGCCTTGATCAGGTGTTTGACGACCAGGGTGACGACTTCGTCGGGGCTGGTTTCAGGTGTCGGGTCCATACGGTGTGATTCCCCCTGGAGAGCTAAGCGATGGGGGGAGTCTGGCGGGGAACGGGGGGCAGGAATTGGATGTTTGTGCTGTTTCGCCTGGCGCGCTCACGCCACACGCGCCATATGCTCACTGATGCGCGAGCGCAACCAGCGCTCCGCCGGGTCGTTGTCATGCACGCCGCTCCAGACCATCGAGAGCTCCGAGGCTTCAATCGCGAACGGCGGGTCCTCGGCGCGCAGCACCGTGCCTTCGGTCAAGGCACAGGCGGCGTAGTCGGGCACTGTCGCGATGATTTGCGTGCCCGCCAACAGTGCGCGCAAGCCGCTGAACTGGGGTACCGCCAGCACCACCCTGCGCGCCCGGCCGATGCGCGCCAGGTCAAGGTCGATATTGCCGCTCAAGTCCCCCGAGAACGACACCATCGCGTGGGGCCGCGTGCAGTAGTCATCCAGTGTCAACGGCGCCGCGCCGTCGTCGCCGCGCAGCACCTTGCAGGGAATGTCCCGCAGCTTCTTGCGCTTGGCATTGGCCGGCAGTTCGGTGGTGTAGCTGACGCCCACGGAAATCTCGCCACTGGCCAGCAACGAAGACATCAACAGGTAATTGGCGCGGCGTACCACCACGATGATCCCCGGTGCCTCTTCGCGCAGCTGGCTGAGCAACGGCGGGAACAGACCGAACTCGGCATCATCGGACAGGCCGATTCGAAACACCGCGCAGCTGGTGGAAGGGTCGAAATCCTTGGCGCGGCTGACCGCGCCTGAAATGGTGTCCATCGCAGGTTGCAGCTCCTTGAGTATCGCCACCGCCCGTGGCGTGGGCTCCATGCCGCGCCCGTTGCGCAGCAGCAATGGGTCGTCGAACAAGTCGCGCAGGCGCCCGAGCGCGGCACTCACGGCCGGCTGGCCCATGAAAAGCTTTTCGGCGACCCGGGTCAGGTTCTTCTCGAACATCAGCGCCTCGAAAATCACCAACAGGTTCATGTCGACGCGGCGCAGGTCGTTGCGGTTCATGGCGGTATCCAAACGGTTATCAGGCCGTCAGGTAAGCATGCCGGACAGATCGCAGATTGCATGCCTGTGCTGTCTTTTCCGGGCGCGCACCTGGCGAAATTAACAACGATTAACTCGCCAGCCAGACGGCCCGGCGCCAAAAATACAGCGGTCTACACTGCATCCATTCACCGGGAACGCTCCCATCGACTACGGATATTTGTCATGGCCCGACTTGATGACTGTGCCCCTCGCCTTGGCGTCACCGGTGGCTTGTGCCCCCGGCGCGAGCGAGTTGCCAAGCAACTGATCCTCGCCAACCTCGGCGAAAGCCTGGCAATTGCCGACTTGGCCCAGGCCTGTGCGCTGTCGCGCAGCCATTTTTCCCGTGCGTTCAAGTGCACCACCGGGCTGTCGCCCCAGGAGTGGATTCGCCAACAACGCATTCAGCGGGCCAAGGAACTGATCACCGGATCGTCCCTGAGCCTGACCCAGATCAGCGTCGAATGCGGCTTCTGCGACCAGGCGCACTTCTGCCATATGTTCACGCGCAGCGAGGGCGTGAACCCGATGACCTGGCGAAGTCACCACATCCGTCAAAAATCACAGGTGATTGCAGCCTAGTGGTCTGCACCGGCCTGGAATATGCTGGCCAAACTCTTTTCCTGAACAGGGGCCACTATGCGTGACCTCAACGACCAGGCCGTGCATTTCGGTCCCTACCGTGTCCACCCGCGCCAGCGCCTGGTGCTGGAGGCTGGCCGCCCCTTGCGCCTGAGCCGACGCGCGCTAGAAATCTTGCTGATTTTGCTGGAGCACGCCGGCAATGTGGTGAGCAAGCAGGAACTGATCACGCGGGTATGGCCCAAAACGGTGGTCGAAGACGGCAACCTGCGTGTGCATATGGCCGCGTTGCGCAAGGCCCTGGGCGATGGCCAGGCCGGGCAGCGCTATATCGTCACCGTCGCCCAGCGCGGCTACAGCTTTGTCGCCCCCCTGAGCATTGAACCGATGACGACAGCCATCGACGGTATTCCCCACAACCAGGGCCATAACCTGCCGCTGCGCCGTACGCGGATGATTGGCCGCCAAGTGTTGATCGACGCACTGGTGCAGCAACTGCCGCAGCAACGTTTCATCACCCTGACCGGCGCGGGCGGTATCGGCAAGACCACCGTGGCGCTGCGTGTGGCGGAATTATTGATCGGCCATTACCGCGACGGCATTCACCTGCTGGATTTGGCGCCGCTCAGCGCGCCGTCAATGATCCTGCCCAACCTGGCCGCCCTGCTCCATCTCGCACCCACCGAACATGACCCGCTGCTGACCTTGGCCCGAAGCCTGCACGCGCGGCAGTTGCTGCTGGTGATCGACAACTGCGAACACCTGCTGGACGACATCGCGCTGATCAGCGAAACCTTACTGCGTCACCTGCCACACCTGCACATTTTGGCCACCAGCCGCGAAGCCCTGCGCGCCGAGGGCGAGTACGTGCAACGCCTGGAGCCGCTGGCCTGCCCACCCGCCACCGGGAACCGTGCCCAGGCCCTCGGCTACCCGGCCTTGCAACTGCTGATCGAGCGTGCCATGTCGCACCAGGACAGTTTTGAGCTCAGCGAGGCGCAACTGCCCCTGGCGATCGAGATCTGCAAGCGCCTGGACGGCATTCCCCTGGCAATCGAATTGGTCGCCACGCAGATCGAGCGCTTCGGCTTGCCGGGTTTGCTGGTGCAGATGGAGGACAATCTGCGCCTGCTCAACCGTGGCCTGCGCAGCGACCTGCCCCGCCAGCAAACCTTGCGCGCCACGCTGGATTGGAGTTTTAACCTGCTCACCGCGTGCGAACAGATCTGCCTGCGCCGCCTCGCGGTGTTTCGCGGCGGGTTCAGCCTGGCAAGCGCGGCGGCGGTGATCGCCGGGGAGCAGATCGCACCGGCCGAAGTGCTGGGTTCGATCACCCAACTGGTGGCCAAGTCGCTGCTTAACGTCGAGGCCGGCGATGATGACATGGTCTATCGTCTGCTGGATGTCACCCGCAGCTATGCCCTGGAAAAGCTCGACCACGCAGCTGAACTCGACAGCACACGCGAACGCCATGCGGCGCGCTGTCTGGCGCTGATGGACCAGGCGCGGGAAGACTGGGAATTCACTGCCACCGAGCTGTGGATCAACCGTTATGCGCCGTTGCGCGAGGACATTCGCGCCGCCCTCGACTGGGGCTTGGGCGAACACGGCGCGCACCTGCTGGGCATTCGCCTGACGGTCAGCGCCATGCCCTTGTGGCAGGAGTTGTCGCTGCTGCGCGAACATGGGCTGTACGTAGACCAGGCCCTGGCGCTGATGCCGCAATCGGGCGCGCCCTGCACGCAGTTGACCATGCAACTGCAACTGGCCCTGGGCAGCCTGTCCTATCACGCCTTGGGCGGCGCACCGCAGACCATCGCCGCGTTTGTGGCGGCCCGGCGCCTGGCGCAAGCGCTCCAAGACAATGGGGGCCAGTTGCGAGCCGTCTCCGGGCACATGGCGGTCAACCTGTGTGCCGGCCGCTACCGTGAGGCGCTGGAGCAGAGCATGCAGTTCGACCGCCTCGACCCACGCACCGATCCGCTGCTGGATTTGAGTGCCCAGCGCTTACGGGTACTGGCCCAGCATTTCGCGGGCAACCAGGTCCTGGCCCTGCACAATGCCGAACAAGTACTACAGCGCATGGCCCACAGCGGCCATCTCAACCGTTTCACCCATGGCTTTGGCGTGCAATACGACCAAAGTGTGGCGTCGCTGACGGTGCTCGCGCGCATCCTGTGGCTGCGCGGGTTTCCAGAGCGGGCCGCACGAATGGCAAACCAGGCGCTGGAGCTGGCGTTGCAGATCAACCACGGCACCTCTATCTGCTACACCCTGGCCCTGGCCAGCGTACCGATTGCCCACTACAACGGTGGCAGCGGCGCGGCGCACGCGCTGCTGGCGCTGTTGCTGGAGCACTCACAGAAACATTCGGTGCAGTTGTTTCATACCTGGGTGCGGCATTACGAGGGCACCGCACCCCATGCGACATTGCAAGGCCTGGGCCTGGTTCAGGACATACTGGTGACCTTCAATGCCGCGCAGGTAGATGACACGGTATTTGAGCGCGCCAGAAACGGCGCGGCCGGTTGGTGCACGGCCGAGATTCTCAGGGTGCGCGCCGAGGCCCTGCCCGACCTGCGCGCGCGCGAATCGCTGCTGCTGGAGGCATTGGGCTTGGCGCACGAGCAAGGCGCACTGGCCTGGCAGTTGCGCTGCGCGACCTCACTGGCTTGCCTGTGGCAAAGCCAGGGCCGTGTGCGGGCAGCACGTGAGCTGTTGAATTCGGTCTACGGGCAATTTACCGAAGGCTATGCCACCCAGGATCTAGTCCGCGTGCGCAGCCTGCTCGACCAGTTGCAGGACAAACGGCCGGCCTGAAAATGGCCCCAGATAATGCCCATAGCCCTGCTGCAAACGCGCCACCTGCAACGGGTCACGCAGCTGCGCCAGGGCGTAGCTGCGCACACTGTTGAGCAGCCGATAGCGCCGCGGGCCGGGGCCGGGCTCGACCACCAGGGAAGACATCGCGACCAGGCGTGCCAGCAGGTAAGCCAGGTCGGCGTGCGCAAGTTCAGTGCCGGCCACCAGTTCGGTCAAGGCCGGCAACGTCACCGCGCTTTTGAACAGCGCCAATTGCAGGAACAGCCAACGCTGCGGCAGGCTCAGGCGTTGATACGTCCAATCCAGCGCCGCCGTCAGCGACTGATGGCGCTCGACCGCCGTGCGTCGGCCACGCCTTAACACTTGCACGCCGTTGTGTAACTGCTTTTGCAACCCGCGTATTCCCAGGGCTTCAACCTGGGCCGCCGCCAGTTCCAGCGCCAGCGGGATGCCGTCCAGACGCCGGCAGATATCGCACAACGGCGCCAGGTCCTCAGACCGCAGTACAAATCCCTGCTGACCGGCACGCACCCGCGCCACAAACAATTGCAGGGCCGGATACAGCATGGCCTGCTCGACACCACCCCGGTCAGCCGATGTCGGCAGCGCCAGCCGTGGCACGTGGTGCACCCATTCGCCGGGCACCTGCAAGGTTTCGCGGCTGGTCAGCAGCACGCTCACCTGAGGCGCCCTGGCTTGCAGTGTATGCACCAGATGACGGCAGGCGCCCAGCAACAAATCGGCATTATCGAGCACCAGCAACAGTTGCCGGGCGGCCAATTGCTCGCACAGTGCATGGGCGCCGACACAGGGTTGGAGGTGCAGGGTTTCGCTCAGGTAGTCCAGCAACCGGTTCGGCGCCTGCACAGTTGCCAGGTCCAGCCACCACACGCCATCGCGATAACGCGGCAACACCCGTTCGGCCAGCGCCAGTGCCAGGGTGCTCTTGCCGATGCCGGCGCAGCCGGTGAGCATCATCAGCCGTTGGCCGCCCAGGCGTCTCACCAGGCTGCCCAGCAGTTCGTCGCGGCCGATCACTGGGCTGAGCCGTGCGGCCAGATTGTGCCGAAGCCGCGGTGACGGCACCGGTGACGGCGCCACGAAGCAGTAGCCGCGTTGCGGTTCATTGAGGATATAGCGTTGTCCGTCCAGCGCACGACGCAGGGCGGCGATGTGCACGCGCAAATTATTGTCTTCCACCACGCTGTTCGGCCAGACCCGGCCGATCAAGGTGTCCTTGCTGACAAATTGCCCCGGCGTCTCCAACAGTATCGCGAGGATATCCAGCGCACGCCCACCCAATGGCACCGGCTGGCCGGTCTTGCTGACCAGACGTTGATCACGATGAAAGGTATAGGGGCCGAAGCTCACCGAGTGTGCATTGTTCATCTGCTGACAGCGCTGGAACACCCGGCCTTGGGCGCCTGCGCCTCCTTTCAAGGGGCCTGGGGCTATCTTGCCAGCTATGCGTGACAGGACAATGCTGGCACAGGGAGCGACACGGACAATCAGGGCAGCCAGACGGACATTCCGGCGTCAACTGAACTGTTGGCGGTACTGCGTGGGGTTAAGGCCGAGTTTTTCACTGAACAGAAAGCGCATATGCCGCACGCTGCCGAAGCCTGCGCGGAAAGCCACGGTCTTGAGCGGCAGGTCTGTGCTTTCCAGCAGGTGCCGGGCACGGTCGATACGCGCGCCTTGCACAAAGGCCATGGGCGTCATGCCCACCTCTTTGGCGAACAGCCGCGCAAAATGGCGCGCGCTCATGCCCGCCAGCGCGGCCATGGACACGATGCTCAATGGCTGATCCAACTGCGCCAGCACCTGGTTCTGCACGCGGGTGATCGGGGTTTCCAGCGGCGCGACGGCGGCGGTCATCGGGCTGAACTGAGCCTGCCCGCCCTGGCGTTTCATCACCACCAGCAGCACCTTGGCGACGTCGACCGCCACCTGCCGGCCATGGTCCTGGGCGATGATCGACAGCGCCAGGTCGATGCCGGCAGTGACCCCGCCGGAGGTAATCAAGCGGCCATCCTGCAAGTAAATGCGATCGGTCTCGACGGTGGCCTTGGGAAAGCCTTTGATCAGGCGGTCGGTGTAGTGCCAGTGCGTGGTGACGCGGTGGCCGTCGAGCAGCCCGGCGTGCCCCAGCACAAAGGCGCCGGTGCAGATCGAACCGAAGCGCCGTGCCCGAGGCGCTGCGGCCCGCAGCCAAGGCAGCAGAGCCGGATGGCATTCGTTATAAGCGCCAGGCCCGCCGGGCACCAGCAGAAGGTCGTAGGCCTCATCGGCATGCGCCAGTTGCAGGTCGGCATGCACGTGCACGCCATTGGAGGCGCGCAGCGGACCGGGCTCGGTACCGATCGTCAGGATCCGATAATGCTCCGACGCCGGCAAGTAGCGATTGGCTATGGAAAACACCTCCAGCGGCCCGGCCATATCGAGCAGCAGGAAGTCTGGAAACAGCGCCATGGCCACGGTTTTCATCAAGAGCAAGTCCATCGTAACGGGAGTCGGGACGGCATTATGGCACGCTTGAAACTGTCAACTAAAATGAGACATTAATTCAATTTTCAGCTTATTAATGAATCACTGGAAAACCATTAACCTTCTTCTCAACGCAAGCGCCCTGCATTTCGCAGCCAGCGCTCACTTGAGGACAAGACCATGCTGACCCTTCGCAAAGCCTCGGAACGCGGCGCCGCCAATCACGGTTGGTTGAAGTCGTTCCACACCTTCTCGTTTGCCAACTACTGGGATCCCAAGGAGCAGGGTTTTTCCGACCTGCTGGTGATCAACGATGACCGCGTCGCCGCCGGCAAAGGCTTCGGCCAGCACCCGCATCGGGACATGGAGATTTTCTCCTATGTGCTCGAAGGCGCCCTGGAACACAAGGACACCCTGGGCACCGGTTCGGTGATCCGCCCTGGCGACGTGCAATTGATGAGCGCCGGCAGCGGCGTGGCCCACAGCGAGTTCAACCACAGCCAGAGCCATGGCGTGCACTTCCTGCAGATCTGGATTGTGCCGAATATGGTCGGCGCCGAACCGCGCTACCAGCAGGAGCACTTCAGCGCAGCGCAAAAACGTGGGCGCTTGCAGTTGATCATCTCGCCGGAAGGCACGGATGGCTCGCTCAACGTTCGCCAGGATGCACGGGTGTATGCCGGGCTGTTCAACGGCGACGAAACCACGACCCTGGACGTGCCGGCGGACCGCCATGTGTACGTGCACGTGGCCCGCGGCAGCGTCGAACTCAATGGCCAACGCATGCAGGAAGGCGACGGCGCACGGCTGCGCAATGAGCGGCAGATCCGCCTGAGCCAGGGCGAAGACGCCGAGGTGCTGGTGTTTGACCTGCGCCCTCAGGAACTGCCGCAGATGCCTTGAGCGCCTGCACGATGGCCCGCCACAACGGGCCATCGCTGGCGTCGATAGTCACCATCAGCGCAATGAAGTTCTCTTAAAAAATCCAACGCGTACCATCAAACCCATACCCGGCAACACCCAACTACAACTCTCGGAGCACACCACCATGAAACGCCAACTCTTGCTTAGCCTCGCTTTCTCGGTACTGGCTGCCAACGCTTTTGCCCACCCGGTTGTCGCTGAAGGCGGCGCGGATCGCCTGCAAGGCAACCACGTAGCCGAAAATGGTTCTGACCGTCTGCAGGAACGCCGTATAGCCGAAGGTGGCGCTGATCGCTTGCAGGAACGCGGCCTGGCTGAAGGCGGTGCTGACCGCCTGCAGGAACGTGGCCTGGCCGAAGGCGGTGCTGATCGCCTGCAGGAACGCGGCCTGGCTGAAGGCGGTGCTGACCGCCTGCAGGAACGTGGCCTGGCTGAAGGTGGTTCGGATCGTCTGCAGAGCAACCACGTATAACCCTCGCTGTTGGCGAGGCACCCCAAACCGGCCTGATCAGCCGGTTTTTTTTCGCCTGCGATCTGGCCATGTACCCACCCAACTTCTGGTTAACGCAGTGCCTGTGGCAAACAGGCTTGTTGTGGCGAGCAGGCTTGCCCTGCGTTGGGGCGCGCAGCGGCCCTGAAACCTGAGCATGCGGTTTAACTGAAAAATCGGATTAGCCGCACTGGGGCCGCTTCGCAGCCCAACGCAGGGCAAGCCTGCTCGCCACAACAAGCCTGCTCGCCACAACAAGCCTACTCACCCCACCAATCAGCGCAGGTCGCGGTCCACCCACAACACCGCCTTGCCGATCTGCTGGCGCGCCTCGATGCGCGCGTGTACCTGTTGCACCGTCTCCAGGCTGTAATGGCCCTCGATCTCCACGCTCAACGACCCTTCCAGCATCGCCGCGAACACCGCATTGGCACGCCGCTGCACGGTCGCCCCGTCGGCCATGTGGTCCGCCAGGCGTGGTCGGGTCAAAAACAGCGAGCCCGCCTCGCCCAATTCAATCGGGTCCAAATCGCTCAGTGAGCCCGACACGTTGCCATAATTGACGATCAAACCCCGCGTGCGGCAAGCACGGAAACTCTCGCGCAAGGTGTTTTTGCCGACTGAATCAAACACCACATCCACCCCGCGGCCATCCGTGGCTTGCAGCACCTGATCGGCAAAGCCGTCATAGGTCCAGGCCTGGTGGGCGCCACGTTGCCGGGCAATCGCGCATTTTTCGGCGCTGCTGCCGGTGGTCAACACGGTCGCGCCCAACCGCCGCGCCATCTGCACCAACAACTGGCCGATGCTGCCGGACGCCGCGTGAATCAGGCAACTGCTGCCTGCCTGCAAGCGCGCCACGTCCTCAACCAGGTAGTGCGCGGTGCAGCCCTGAAACATCGCCGCAGCCGCTTGATCGAAGGGGATGGCGCTGGGAATCTGCGCGACTTTGTCGGCAGGCACGTTGGCGTATTCGGCATAGGCGCCCCAGGCAATGCACCAGGCCACCCGGTCGCCCACGGCCAGGTGGCTCACGCCCGGGCCAACCTCAACCACCACGCCGGCGCCCTCCATGCCCAGGGTGCAAGGCAACCGCACCGGGTAAGTCACCGACGCCGCGTATTTGCCCTGGCGGGTATGAATATCCATGAAATTAATCCCGGCGCAGGCCACCTTGACCAGCACATGCCCGGCCGTGACCTGGGGTTTGGCCACATCATGGCGCAGTTGGGCGACATCGGGACCGCCGTAGGCTTGCAGGGTAATGGCTTTCATCAGGGAACAACTCCGTTTGCACTGGGAAGCGGCCATGGTAAAAGGGATTATTCGGTTGCAATATTCCCCAATCCCTCCCAGCCTCTGTGCGGAAATAACCCGATGTTCGATTGGCAGGACCTCTACTACTTCACTGTGCTGGCCCGCACCCAGTCATTGTCGGCCGCCGCCCGCGAGCTGCAGGTGGAGCACGCCACCGTCGGGCGCCGGGTCGATGCACTGGAAAAAGCCCTGGGCGTAAAGCTGGTGGACCGCCTGCCCCGCAGCCGCCCGCTCACGGCGCAAGGCCTGGCCTTGGCGCAAGTGGCGGCGGGCATGGGCGATATGGCCACGCAGGTGATGCGCTTGTCGCGCGTGGCCTCCATTGAACTGGCCGGCACTGTGCGCGTCAGTTGCCCGCCCTCCATCGCCAACCACTGCATTGCACCTCAGCTTGCGCGTTTACGCGCCCGCTACCCGCAGCTGAATCTGGTGCTGATGCCCTCCACTCAACTGGCCGCGCTGGACAAGGGCGAAGCCGACATCGCCTTGCGCACCGTGCGCCCCGACGAAGCAGCCCTGGTGCGGCGCAAAGTCGGCGTGGTGCGCTTCGGCTTGTACGCCGCACCTGCGCTCGAACACTTGCCGGCAGCGCAATGGACCTTCATCGCCTACGACGCCAGCCGCGACCACCTGCCCCAGCAAGCCTGGCTGCACCAACTGCGCGGCCCTCGCCCTATCGTATTTGCCGCCAGCGAGTTGATCACCCAGCAGATGGCCGCGCGCGCGCAGGTCGGCGCGGTAGTGCTGCCGACCCTGGTGGGCGACCACGACCCGCTGTTGACCCGGTTGCCCACGCCCAGCGACGGCCCGGTGCGTGATATCTGGCTGACGGTCTACCCGGATATGCGCCGCTCACCGTCGGTGAAAGTGGTGATGGAGTTTCTGGTGGAATGTATTGAAGCGCAGGCGCAGCTACGTCGCTGATTCAGGCCGTGGCGAGGAATTTCTTGCGATACGCCGCCGGCAGCATCCCCACGCGCTGCTGGAACAGGCGGCGAAACGAATTACTGTCTTCATACCCCACCGCGTAGGTGATGCTTTCGAGGGTCATGCGCGTGGACTCCAGCATCTGCTTGGCCCGCTCCAGGCGCAGGGTTTGCACATAACCCACGGGCGTATAGCCGGTCGCCTCCTTGAAACGCCGCTTGAAATTGCGCACACCAAAACCAAAGCGCCGCGCCACGTCGTCAATTACCAACGCCTGGGCAAAGTGCTGCTCCAGCCAATGCTGCACCCGCAGGATCTCGCCGTCGCCGTGGTTCTTGGGCAACGACCACAGGGCGTACACCGACTGCTCGGTACGCACGCCGTCGATCAACAGGTATTTGCCACAGGTATGCGCAAGCTCTGGTGAACCGAAGCGGCGGATCAGGTGCAGCATCAGGTCCATCGCCGCGCTGGCGCCACCGCTGGTGATTACACGGTTTTCTTCACACAGGATCTGCGCGTCCTCCAGGCTCACGTCGGGGTAACGGCGCCGGAACAGCTCGGCAAACGCCCAGTGGGTGGTAGCGCGCAAGCCTTGCAAAAGGCCGCTTTCAGCGAGCAAAAAAGCTGCGGTGCACATCGATGCCAGCACCGCGCCCTGGGCATATTGCTCACGCAGCCACGGGCCGTAGGCAGGAAAAGTGGGCAAGGCCTGCTTGAGGGTAAACAGGAAACCGGGGATCAGGATCAGGTCGGTGCGGCGCACCTGCGCCGCCGCGCACGCCACCTGCATGCACTGCCCGCTCCACGTGGTGACGGGCTGGCCGTCCAGGGAGACAACCACGACCTCAAAGGGTGGGCTGTCGGCAAACAGATTGGCGGCGCTGAGCATTTCCAGGACCAGGGTGGCGTTGGCGGCAGAACAATCATCAGCCAGGAGCAAGGTAATGTGCATAAAAAGCCTGTTTGCGTTTTTCGCATGTAATAAGTCATTTGCGCACCTACCTTAGCCGATTCCGGCTGCGTACAGTGCGGCTTCTGATCAACTGCCTGGCACGTTTATGAATCTCTGGTTTCGATTGCTGTTCATGTTGTTCCGTCGTCCCTGGCGCAAGCCCGTGCAGGGTTTGGACACCACTGTAGTGCGCATGCGTGTGTGGCCGCTGGACCTGGATATCAACCGGCACGTCACCAATGGCCGGTATTTCACCCTGGCAGATGTTGCGCGGATGGATTTTGTGCTGCGTACCGGCGCTTTTCGCGTGGCCCTGCGCAACAAGGCGTTGCCGATTGTGGGCGACACCTGGGGCAAGTTCCGCCGCGAGCTGAAGCTCTTTGAAGTGTTCGAGGTACACACGCGCATGCTCGGCTGGGACCACAAATGGAGCCTGATGGAGCATCGTTTTATCAGCAAGGGCCGAGTGGTGGGCGTGGTGGTGATGCGCGGCCTGTTCCGCTCCGCCAAGGGCACCCTGCCCCCGGCCGACTTTGTGCGCGAACTCGGCTTGGCCGAAGCTTCACCGCCCATGCCGCAGTGGCTGAGTGACTGGGCAAACAGTTGTGATGAGATGAGCGTGCAGTTGCGGGCGCAGGAGCAGGTTTGAGCGCACCTAGGCCTTGGATACGAGTTTCTTCAGGTTGGCTTCGGCGTCATCCCTGGCCAGGTGGAGTATCGACGAAATTCATCCCAGTGCAAGTACCGACTTTTGCCGTCGACCGCTTTGCAGAGGCCCGCCAGCTCGATAACTTCCAAGCCGTATTGCTTTAGCAAATCTGCGAAATCGGTTGACTTATGGGTTCTCGCCATCGCTGAAACTCAATTTTCGAAAACTGAGTTGTTCCTTGCGCATGGGGTTGGCGGTGTCAAGGACTATGCAGTCAGACTGTGGGGTTGCGGGACGCGGAGCGTCCCAAGCGGCATTCCCACGCAGAGCGTGGGAACGATCAGACCAACAACTACCAGCTCTCCCCCAACCCCAACAACCCCAGAATCTGCCGGCGTAAATCCACCAGATAGGCATCATCGCGATGCCGAGGATAGGGCCGGTCGATGGTCAACTGCGCCTGGATCTTCGCCGGGCGGTCACTGAATACGATCACGCGGTTGGCCAGCAGCAAGGCTTCTTCCACGTCGTGGGTCACCAGCAACGCCGTGTAGCCCTGGCGCTGCCACAGGTCGATAAGCTCCTTTTGCAGGGTGATGCGCGTCAGCGAGTCCAGCTTGCCCAGGGGTTCATCCAGAATCAGCAGCCGTGGCTGGTTGACCAGCGCACGGGCCAACGCCACGCGCTGGGCCATGCCGCCGGAAAGTTGTCGAGGGTAGGCGTGCGCGAAGGCGCTGAGGCCGACTTTTTCCAGGGCTTGATCGACCTTGGCCGAATGGGTCTTGAGCAAGCCTTGAGCCTCCAGGCCCAGCGCGACGTTGTCCCACACGCGGCGCCACGGGTACAGGGTCGGGTCCTGGAACACCACCACGCGGCTCGGGTCGGGGCCGGTGATGGCGTGCCCATCGGCCAGCAAACGCCCGGAGTCAGCCGGTTCCAACCCGGCCACCAGGCGCAGCAAAGTGGATTTGCCGCACCCCGAAGGCCCAAGCAACGCCACGAATTCTCCGGGCGCCACCTCCAGGGAAACCCGCTCCAATACCGGCAAACGCTGCCCGTCCAGTGCAAAGCCATGGCTGAGGTTCTCAATCCGCAGCGCCAGCCCGGGCGCGGGTTGAACTGCCTGTGCCAGCGCTACCATTTCATCGCTCCTTTCTGCCAGGCCAACAAGCGGTCACGCACCAGGAACAACCCGGTGATCAACCCCGAACAGGCCAGTGCCATGATCAATAATGCCGCGTACATGTTCGCGTAGGCGGCCCAGCCTTGAGCCCATTGCAAGTACCAGCCGATGCCGGATTTAACCCCCATCATTTCCGCCACCACCAAGGTCGAAAACGAGGCCCCCAGGCCCATGAACAAGCCGACAAACACGTGGGGCAACGCAGCGGGAATCGCCACTTTGAAAATCAGGAAGCCCGGTTTGGCACCCGAGGTGCGCGCCACGTCGTAATAGGCTTTATCGACACTCGCCACGCCGGACCAGGTCAGCACCGTGACCGGAAACCAGGTGGCCAGGGCGATCAGGAAAACACTTGCGCTCCAACTGCTGGGAAAAAGGAAAAAACACAGCGGCAGCAACGCCGTCGACGGCACCGGCCCGAGGATACGCAGCACCGGGTGCAACCAGTAGCCGATGCGCGTGGACCAGCCGATGGAGACGCCCGCGACAAAACCAGTCGCCGCGCCCAGCGCCACGCCCGAACCCAGCAGCAAGGCCGAATGCAGCAGGCTGTCGGCCAGGCGCGCATAGTCTTCGACATACACCGCAAGCAAGGCCTGGGGCGGCGCGAAAAACGGCACCGGCAACAGCGCCAGTTTGGCGGTGAGCAGTTCCCAGATACCCAGCAACACGGGCAAGGCAATCAGCCACGGCCCGGCCTTTTGCAAGCGCTGGCCGAGCCGCGAAAAACGCAGGCCCAGCAGGCTCAACAGAATGAACAGCGCAGCCACCGCCACGCACACATTGGCCAGCCCTTGGGTCATCGGCCAATTGCGCACGGCATTGGGCCAATAGCTGATCAACAGTGCCACGGCCACCCAGGCCGCCACCACCGTGGCGCCCTGCCAGCCGGCCTTGAATGTCAGGGTTGGGTTCAGAGTTGTAGCGTCAACTGAAGACATCAGCGGTGATCTCCTTGGCAAACTCCACCGGGTCGGTGCCTTTGCTGATCACCTCGACGGTTTTCAGGTCGGTGACATAGGTGGTGATTTCCTGCGTCAGCGCCGCGCCGACCGCATGGTGGCCGTGGGTATGATCGTGCAGGATCGCCTGCACTTCCTCAGTGGTGGTATTCAGCGCATAAGCCTGGAAGCCCTTGGCGACTTCTTCGGGGTGCTGCACGGAATAATCGTGGGCCTCCAGAATCGCCTGGGTCAGCGCCGCGACCACGCGCTTGTCTTCACGTACCAGCTTGCCGGTGACGCCGACCACGCAGCAGCTGAGGTTGGCGTATTCCTCCACCAGGTTGGTGGACAACTCCCGCGCCACGCCGGACTTGATCAGGCGGTACATGAACGGGTCACTGCCGCTGACCGCCTGCACTTCGCCACGCTCCAGCGCGGTGCCCAGCAGGTCGGCAGGGTACAGGCGCCATTCGACGTCGCGCACCGGGTCGACGCCGTGCTTTTTCAGCAGGATCGAGAAGAAATTGCGGTCGGGGCTGGCCATGTCGGTGACGCCGATGGCCTTGCCCTTGAGGTCCTCCAGCCTGTTCACGCCGCCGTTCGCCGCACTCAGCAAGCGCAGGCAACCGCCGTGGGTACCGGCGGTGAGCTTGACGTCAAAGCCTTGTTCCAGCGCCTTGAGCCAACGCAGCGCCATGCCTATGCCGGCATCCGCCTTGCCGGTGGCGATGGCTTCGAGCAGCACTTCGGTGGAGTTGCCGAAGTTGACCAGCTCCACATCGAGGTTGTGCTTGGTGAAGAAGCCCTGGCCGTGGGCGATCACCACTGGCGCCAGGCACACAGCGTTGAGGTTGACCGCCAGTTTGAGCTTGCGCGGCGCGTCGAAGCGGATGAACTCGCCGGTACCTGCAGGTTCCGCAGGCGTGCCGTGCCCGGCGTGCTCGTCGGCCGCCAAGCCCAGGCTGGGCAGCGCCAGGCCGGCCATGGAAATGCCTGCCATGCCGAGCAAGCGGCGACGGGTCAAGAGATCAAAAGCAGCCATGCGCACTATTCCTTTAAATTGATGTACCCAATAAAAAACACCGCCGCCCAAATGTGGGAGCTGGCTTGCCTGCGATAGCGCAGTGTCAGTCAACAACGGTGCAAACTGACCCACCGCTATCGCAGGCAAGCCAGCTCCCACATAGAGCGCATCAGTCCAGACCGAGGTGCTCACGCAACGTCGAACCTTCGTACGCCGTGCGGAACAGGCCCTTGCGCTGCAAATGCGGAATCACGCTTTCGACAAATTCGGTGAACGAGCCCGGCAAGTACCCCGGCGAAATCACAAAGCCGTCGCAACCGCCTTGCTCGAACAGCTCAGCCAATTGGTCGGCGATCTGCGCGCCGGTGCCCACCAGTTGCGGCACGCGCACGCTGCTGGCGAAGATCCGGCCGAGTTGTTCCAGGGTCAGCTCAGAGCCTTGCATCAGCAGCTTTTCAGCGGCCGCCGCGTGGATCAGCGGCGATTGCGCCACCTCGGCCAGGGTGGCCGACAACGGGAACGGCGACAGGTCCACATTCAGCTGCGAAGCCAGCGTCACCAGCCCCAACTCCGGCCGCGCCAGGGCGTTGTGCTGGTCGCGTTTGGCGCGGGCTTCGGCTTCGCTGCCGCCAATAAACGGCATCACCGCGGTGAGTATTTTGCAGCTGTCGGCGGCGCGGCCTTGTTGCACCACCTGGGCGCGCACGTCATCGCGAAAGGCCTGCATCGCCGCCAGGTGCGGGTTAATGGTAAAAATCGCCTCGGCCCACCGTGCGCCAAAGCGCCGACCCCGCCCGGAAGACCCGGCCTGGATCAGCACCGGCCGGCCCTGGGGCGAACGCGGGATGTTCAGCGGGCCTTCAACCCGGAACCACTCGCCCTGGTGTTGCACCGAGGTAATCAATGCCGGGTCGGCGAGCACGCCGCTTTCGCGGTCGAGCTTGAGCGCGTCCTTGCCCCAGCTGTTCCAGAGTTTCAGCGCGACCTCGACAAACTCATCGGCGCGGTCGTAGCGCAGGTCATGCTCCAGGTGCTTGGCCTTGCCGAACAGGCGCCCTTCGCTGTCATTCATCGAGGTGACGATATTCCACGCCGCGCGGCCCTTGGACAGGTGGTCCAAGGTGGCGAATTCGCGGGCAATATGCGCCGGTTCGTAATAGGTGGTGGAACGGGTCGCGCCCAGGCCGAGTTTGGTGGTCTGGCCCACCAGGTACGACAGGATCGGCAACGGGTCGAGGCGCGTGGCGTCCTGGGCGCCGTAGCGCAAGGCAAACTCACGGGAGCCGCCCATCTGGTCGCCCACGGCCAGGCGATCGGCGAAAAACAGGAAGTCGAACAGGCCTTCCTCCACGACTTTGGCGATACGCGTGTAGTACTCGGGGTCGAGGTAATTGCCGACGGTTTCGGGGTGGCGCCATACCGCGTGGCTGTGCACCACCGGGCCGCTCAACAGGAAGGCTGACAAATGGATCTGGCGGCGTGAGGTCATAAAGCGTCTTCGCGGGAAAGTTCGCTTTTGATTATATTAATCACGCACGATTATGAAAGAATCATATAACTCTATGGTTATGCCCGATTCGTCGGACGCTGCAAAAAGCGCCCTAAGCTCAGATCGAAAGAGTATTTATCGAATGCTTGTCATAACTTTAAGCTTGGCGCTATTTCGCAAGAAAATCGCGGTGATGACGGGCACGCCTTACGCCAAGGCGGTGGATGCGCAGGATGTGCAGACCTGGAAGCCTTAAGGCCGCGACAGGTTTGCACGCGCGGTAAACAGGGCGCCCCGGAAATGGTACAACAGCTACCTTCACTCTTTTCCTGGGGACCGCCGCTCATGACGTCCAAGCTCGAACAACTCAAGCAATTCACCACCGTGGTCTGCGACACTGGCGACCTGGAAGCCATCAGCCGCCTGCGCCCGGTGGATGCCACCACCAACCCGTCGCTGCTGCTCAAGGCCGCCGCCATCCCGGAATACGCCGAGCTGCTGCGCAATGCCGTGAGCCTGTCCAAAGGCAATGTGGGCCTGGCCTGCGACCACTTCGCGGTGTCGGTGGGCGCGGGCATTCTCAAGGTGATTCCGGGGCGTATTTCCACTGAAGTCGACGCGCGTTTGTCGTTCGACGAAGACGCGCTGTGGGCCAAGGCCAACCAGCTGATCGCCCTGTATGACCAGGCCGGTGTCGGCCGCGACCGCGTGCTGATCAAACTGGCCTCCACCTGGGAAGGCATCCGCACCGCCGAGCGCCTGGAAAAAGCCGGCATCCAGACCAACCTCACCCTGCTGTTTTCCTTCGCCCAGGCCCAGGCCTGCGCGGATGCCGGGGTATTTTTGATCTCGCCGTTCGTGGGCCGCATCTACGACTGGTATCGCAAAAACACCGGCCTGGACTACACCGGTGCCGAAGACCCGGGCGTGCAGTCGGTGACGCGTATCTACAACTACTACAAGACCAATAAAATCGACACCGTGGTGATGGGCGCCAGCTTCCGCACCTTGAGCCAGATCGAAGAACTGGCTGGTTGCGACCGCCTGACCATCAGCCCTGACCTGCTGCAAAAACTGGCTGACGATAACGGCGTGCTGCAACGCAAATTGGCGCCGGGTGCAGAAGGCGAAGCGCGTCAGCAATTGACCGAAGCGCAATTCCGTTGGGCGTCGAATGAAGATGCGATGGCGACTGAAAAACTCGCCGAAGGCATTCGCCAGTTTGCGCGGGATCAGGAGAAGCTCGAGGCGGTGCTGGCTGCGCTGTAAGGTACTAAAACCGCATGCGGTCAAATGTGGGAGCTGACGTGTGGCGAGCAGGCTTGTCCTGCGTTGGGCTGCGAAGCGGCCCCGGCTTTTTCTAGCCACCGCGTAGACTGAACGGGGCGGCTTCGCCACCCAACGCAGGACAAGCCTGCTCGCCACAACAAGCCCGCTCCCACAGGAAAGCAGATTACCGCACAGGCGAATGATCCAAATTTTAGATCCCGCCCATTTGCCTGTTGCCCCTGATAACCTCGCACGTTAACCTTTCAACTCGCAGCAAACGCTGCGATTGGACTTGGCGGTCCGACCAGATATAGGCGCAACAGCGCCCCCAACACGATTGCAGGCGCTTTTTTGTGCCCGTGATTTCGTGCAATGGCGGGTTGCGCAGGGACTTCTTCGGAAGTGCCGGGTCCTATATCCCCGGTCCGCCAACCTTGCGTAATCCGCCACCCTAATTCTGCTTGGCGGCAGAAGGTGACGGCTCATTCAGATATAGGAGCAAGATCCATGACTGCACAAGATCGGTATATGCCCATCACAGGCCCCGATTGCATTATCCCTACCCTGCTTATCGACACTCAGGCACCACTGGACGCACTGCATGATGCAGCGGTGTTTCGCATACGGGCAGTCACTCAATTTCTGGAGAACCTGGCGCTTCGCGATGGGCTTAGCAGCGACACTGTTGTGCTGCAGGACTTCGCGTTGCTGTTAAGTATTCCACTGCGTGACGGTTGCGACTTACTCGATGTGATGGGGCGAAGATTGCGAGCGTAGGGCTGTAAAGAAAAATGGGCGACCTCTTGGTCGCCCTCTAACTGCCGCGTCTGGAATGACTCAGAACGGCCCTTTCGTCATCACCCGCTCATCAATGAACCCGCGCAACAGGCCAATCCGCTGCGTATAAGCAGTGCTCAGGCAACTCACTTTCGCCCCGCAGGCATGCCGCTGTTTGAGCCATTCGGCCTGCCCGTCCATCAATGAACCGCGCGCGCCCATGGCCATGAAGTGCTTGTTCAAGTCGTAGAGCAACGCCATGGTCACGTCCTGGTCGTTTAGGCTGACGTTTTTGCAAATCGCAATTTCGTCAGGCGCTTTGGCCTTGCCACAGTCGAAGCTGGCGGCTGAGCTCGCAGGGCTGATCAGCAGCATGGACATGCCGATGACGAAAGCGAATACGGCGGGTTTGATCACGGCGTTCAACATCGGTACTGGGCTCCAGGAAAAATAGGCAACGGGTGCTCTAGGCCCTTAACATGCCTGAAAGTTCTGACCGACGATGCCAGCCCGATAGCCGGTCCTAAATCAGTGCGCGCTTTTTGACTTGTCCAGCGCATCAATGTAAGCCGCCTTCAATGCAAGACCGACTGTGCTCAACACCTCGCCGTTGAGAGACGCACGCTCCTGGCTGATCAGACGCTGCCCTGGCTCTTTCAACTTCAGGCGTGACCAGCCGGCATATCGTGTGCCGCCGATGTCCACCGTAAGGCTCACTTCACATGCGTAGTACTCTGGTGAATTCCAGGTTTTAACGAAGACTCTGTCGATTTCAACGGTAGTTTTCAGAGGCGCCTCAGAGGAAGAACCCACTGATAGCCTGGCGAATTCGAGCCAGTCATCCACAGGCACAGCGGCAAAGCCTTCATATAGACCGACGTTGTAATTAGCCGCATGCCAGACCACTTTGCTTGACTCAGAGCAACGCGTGCAGCTTTCTGCCCCGACGACATTCACGATATCAGCCTGAATAACCCTGCTCTTGATCGCTTCCAACTGAGCCGGCGTAGAGTACGAGGCAAAATGCAGTTGATTCGTCACGCAGCCGCTGAGCAAACCGAGGAAAAGTAAAACGATCAGATGCCTCACAGTCCGTAACCGCCCTTGGAATCAGCCACCGACAGGTCAAGGTAAAGGCATTTAACAATGGCGTTATCGCCCTCGTCATATATATCCGGGATGTAGAAGCTCATTCCCAGTGCCTTCGCGTCAATACCGGCGTTATCTGATAAAAATGCGACTTCGTGAAGGCGCAGCGTCTTTTTAAGATCGTCGCAAGTCATTCCGACCAGGATTTCCCCTTTCCATGAAAATTGGCTGCCTTGGAAAAACTCCACGCCCTTGAGCTGATCAGTTTCATCGTAGTAAAGATGAAGACGCTGTACGTCATAGGCGTCTGTGGTATTCATCGACTCAGCTGTCTTTTTGAACGTTTCGAATGCCTTTCCCAAGATTGCGCGGGCCTGTTCCCGAGGCATACCAAAACGCAGTGAGCCAACCGAGCCCGGTGTTAAAAACTCAAAAGCAGACATCATTCAATCCTTCGAAAACTCAAATTCATCATTGAACAAGTATTACTGGGTACGCGCCACACCCGTCCCAAACCGCCGAATCGCCAGGCAATACCCGATCAACGCCACCGCTGCCAACGCCCCGCCCGCCACGCCGATCCAGGCGAAGCCGAAGTGGCTGCCGACCCAGCTGCCCATCAGGGCGCCGCCGCCGATGCCGATGTTGTAGATGCCGGAGAACATTGCCATGGCCACGTCGGTGGCGTCGGGGGCCAGCACCAGCACCTTCGATTGCATGGCGAGGCCGAAGCCCATGATGGCCATGCCCCAGAAAATGCTCAGTATCACCAGGTACGACTCGGCGCCGCTCAAGGGCAGCATCAGGGTCAAGCAGGCCGCGAGCAGGAACACTGCGCTGACCACGAAAATATGCGGGTTGAAACGGTGCACCAGGCTGAACAGCAGCGAGCCGATGATGCCCGCGCCGCCGAACACCAGCAAAATCAGGGTTACGGCGCCACCGCCCAAACCGGCCACGCCTTCGACGAAGGGTTCGATGTAGCTGTAGGCGGTGAATTGCGCGGTGACGGTCATGGCGGTGAGCACGTACAGCGCCACCAGTGCCGGGCGTTTGAACAGCAACGGCAGGCTGCGCAGCGAGCCGGAGTTCTGGCTCGGCAGCGGCGGCAAGGTGCGCGCCAGCCAGAACACCAGGGCGCCAGCGAACGCGGCGATCACCAGGAAGGTGGTGCGCCAGCCCATGGCTTCACCGAGCAGACGGCCCAGGGGAATGCCCAACACCATCGCCAAAGAGGTGCCAGTAGCCAACAACCCAAGGGCTTGCACCTGCTTGCCTTCCGGCGCCAGGCGCACGGCCAGGGACGCGGTAATCGACCAGAACAGCGCGTGGGACAACGCAATGCCAATGCGACTGACCATCAGCAGGCCAAAACTGTTGGCGACGCTGGAGAGGATATGGCTGGCGATAAACAGGCCGAACAGCACGATCAGCAACTTGCGCCGCTCGACGTTGCGCGTCAGCAGCATCACCGGCAACGAGGTCAGCGAAACGATCCAGGCATAGATGGTGAGCATCAAGCCGACGCTGGCGATGGGCATGTCGAAGCTCGCACCGATGGCGCTGAGCAGCCCCACGGGCACGAATTCGGTGGTATTGAACACAAAGGCGGCCAGCGCCAAGGCGATGACCGGTTGCCAATTGGCTTGGGGCGTTGCGGCTGAAATGCTCATTGGCGGGCGAGATACTCTGGCGATGATCCAACGGCCGCGCAGAACAGCGCCGCCGCCGGGCATTCTATAGGTTTCTTGGCCCGCTGTTGACGCGGATCGTCGCCCGAAGGCTTAGGGCGAGGTCATGGTAATCACGTAGTTGCCCGACTGGATCGCCTTGCCGGCGGCATCCACCAGCAAGTAACTCTGGTTGTAATAACGCCCATCGCCGCTGTCTGCCACCAGCTTTACATGGGCGGCGTTGACGCTGGCCACTGGCGCAATATTGCGCACCTCGAAGCGACTGCCGCGATTGGAACTGGCGCACCCGGTCAACTCCATCACCGCGCCACTGCGCGCATTTGTCGCACAGCCGGGTTCGACGATGGCGCCGCGAAATTGAATGGTGCCCTGCCCTATGGTCTGCGCGGCACCACAGGCTCCCGCCCATAGGCAAAACAGGCCGGTTAATACCGAAATACCTTTAACGTTCATGCCGACACTCCTTATTGGGCTCTCAATAAGGAAGTCGTCTGCTCGGGCGTTAACTTGAGGTCAATCTTCCCAAGGTGTGCGCTGGATCACGGATCGACCTGGCCCATCATCTCGGGGATGCTTTCCGGGCGTTTGGCATAACGCTGCGCCAACGCCGCACAGACCATCAACTGGATCTGGTGAAACAGCATCAATGGCAAAATCAGCACGCCCATGGTCGCCCCGGCGAACAGCACCTGGGCCATCGGTACACCGGTGGCCAGGCTTTTCTTCGAGCCACAGAACAAGATGGTGATGCGGTCTTCCTGGTTAAACCCAAATGCCTTGCCCAGCACGGCGGAGGCCACTAGCACCAAGCCCAGCAACACGCAGCAGGCGACGACCAGACCGCCCAGCTCCCACAACGGGATCTGGTGCCAGATGCCTTCGTTGACCGCTTCGCTGAAAGCGCCATACACCACCAGCAGAATCGAGCCTTGGTCGACGAACTTCAGCCAGGATTTATTACGCCCCACCCACTCGCCAATCCAGCGCCGGGCGATCTGCCCGGCCACAAAAGGCAGCAACAGCTGCACGCTGATTTTCAGGATGGCATCGACCGTCGAGCCGCCATCGCCGTGTACGTTAAGCAGCAAGGTCACCAGCAACGGCGTCAGGAAGATGCCGAACAGGCTGGAAGCCGCCGCGCTGCAGATGGCTGCCGGGATGTTGCCGCGGGCCAGTGAGGTGAAGGCAATCGCCGACTGCACCGTGGCCGGCAGCGCACACAGATACAGCATGCCCATGTACAGGTCGTTGCCGATCAGCGGCGACAGCAGCGGCTTGAGCGCCAGGCCCAACAATGGGAACAGCACAAAAGTCAGGCTGAACACCAGCAAATGCAGGCGCCAGTGCCCGGCGCCAGCGACGATGGCCTGGCGCGACAGCTTGGCGCCGTGCAGGAAAAACAGCAGCGCGATGGCCAGGTTAGTCACCCAGCCGAAGGCCACGGCGGTCTGGCCGCTGGCCGGCAGCAGTGACGCAAGGATCACCGTGGCGATCAGGGTCAGGGTGAAGTTGTCAGGTAGAAAACGCGGGCGGGTCATAAGCAAATCTTCCAGGGGTTGCCAAGAGCATCGCTGCGACTCTAACTTAACGGCCTGTTACCGACTAACGCCAATGAGCCAGTAAATGCCGCCTAAAGGACATGACAAGACGGTCCGACGCAGTGTGCCCGGGCTTTCCAGCCTGCCACGCCCGGTGTATGGCCGCACCGAATCGCTGCCCAACCGCGCACTGACCCGCCGGCACAGCCACCCGTGGGTGCAGTTGTCGTATGCGATTTCGGGGGTGCTGGAGATCCAGACCAGTGTCGGCCGTTTCGTCGCCCCGCCCCAGCGCGCCGTGTGGATTCCTGCGGGCGTACCGCACCGGGTGTTCAGCTCACCGCACACGGAAATGCGCAGCCTGTACCTCGATTGCAGCGTCACCGCCTGGGCGGCCGAGCGTTGCCAGGTGCTGGAGGTGAGCAGTTTGTTGCGCGAGTTGATCCGCAGTTTCAGCGAGTTGCCGGTGGAGTATGCCGAGGACGGCCCGGACGGGCGGCTGGCCCAGGTGGTGCTCGACCAACTGGCGGCCGCGCCCCAGGTGGATTTGATGCTGCCGTTGCCCCATGACCCACGGCTGCGGCAGATTTACCGCAGCCTGAACCTGCACCCGGAGCAGCAGACCACCCTGGGTGACTGGAGCCACAAGCTTGGGGTCAGTGAAAAGACCCTGAGCCGGTTGTTTTTGAGTGATACAGGCCTGACCTTTCGCGCCTGGCGTCAGCGCCTGCGCTTGCTCAGCGCCCTGCCCGCGCTGGAGCAAGGCGAGCGGGTGACGGATGTGGCGCTGGGGTGTGGGTATGAGTCGACGTCGGCGTTTATCAATGCGTTTCGGCAGCAGTTTGAGTCTACGCCGGGCGAATTCTTCCGCTGACACATAGACAACAACGATCCACTGCGGGAGCTGGCTTGCCTGCGATGCAGGCACCTCGGTGTGTCAGGTACACCGAGTTGATGCTATCGCAGGCAAGCCAGCTCCCACATTGGCTCCCAATTACAAATCAGCTGCCATCACCACCATGGGCTTCCTCAAAGAAGTAATCCTTCCAGCTCGCCGCCTTGTTCTTCAACACGCCCAATTCCTGCAACTTCTGCGCATAGATAAACGTCCGCTGCGGCACGATGGTGAAGTCGATTTCCGGGTCCTGGACGATTTTCTCCAGCAGGTCCAGCGGCAGCTTGGATTCCTCTACGCGAATATACGTCTTGGCGGCCGCAGGTTTATCGGCCTTGATGATCTTCTCGGCCTCCGCCAGCGCGTCATAAAACGCCTTGTAGGTCTTGGGGTTGTCATCGTGAAATTTCTGCGTGGTGTAGAGCACGTTGAACGACGCCTGCCCGCCAAGAATGTCGTAGGAACTGAGCACCTTGTGCACGTTAGGGTTCAACAACTCCTGATATTGAAACGGCGGGCTGGAGAAGTGTGAATTGATCTCCGAACCACCGGCAATCAACGCCGCCGTGGCATCCGGGTGGGCCAGGCTGATGGAGATGTCGTCGAACTTCTTGAAATTGGCATCGCCGAACAGCTTGGCCGTCTCTATCTGCAAGGTGCGCGACTGGAAACCCACGCCGGCGGCCGGCACAGCGATGCGGTCTTTCTCGGTGAAGTCCTGCAGGGTCTTCACGTTGGGGTTATTGGTCAGCAGGTAATTGGGCATCGAACCCAGGGAGGCGATGGCCTTGACGTTCTGCTTGCCCTTGGTGCGGTCCCACAGGGTGAGCATCGGCGGCACACCCGCCGAGACCACATCCAGGGCGCCGGCCAGCAGCGATTCATTCATGGCGGTGGCGCCGGAAATGCTGTTCCATTCCACCTTGATATCCAGGCCCTGCTCCTTGCCATGTTTTTCGATCAGGTGCTGGTCGCGCACCACGTCGAGGATCAGGTAGCCGATACCGAATTGCTGGGCAATGCTGATCTTGCCTTCGGCCTGGGCGCCGGGGCTGAGCAAGGCGCTCGCGGCCGCCAGGGACGCGGCCAACAGGGTCAGGGAGGAACGCTTGAAAGTCATGGGAATCTGCCGCGTTTTCGAGAAGGTGATAGAGCCTAGCGACGAATTTTAAGACTGGAAAAGAATATCGGGATCTATTGTTATGCTAATCATCCCCAAAATGCCGTGTGGCTGTTATTGTGCCGCGCTTTGAAATACACCTGCCAACCTGCGAGGAAATGGACGTTGAACACTGACGATAAAATGACTGGGGATCTGTTCGAGGTCGATAAGCGCCTGTCACTCAAGCCCGTGGTGGACTTCAACGCTTACCTGCGCAGCGCATTCGGCGATGGCCCATGCACCTGCGTGCGCTGCAGCGCCGCCAACGGTGACGAAACCGGCTACGCGTTCCAGCACACCTTCAACTTCGACGGCAAACCCACGCACCGCCGCTTTGCCTCTACGGCGGGCAGCGATGTGTTGATGGTGTTGAAGAAGGCGTGGCTGTCATACACCAAGGCCGAGCTGCCGCTCAGTGGCGTATTGGTGCTGGAGACGGTGAAGGAGTTTGTCGAGCCGCAACTTCACAAGCGCTTGGCGCCGCTGTTTTTGGCCAGTGAGCTGGTCAAGGATGTGGATGGGCAGTTGCAGGTTCAGCCGCAGGCCGCCTAACCTAGTGTTTACCTGCCCTTGTGGCGAGGGAGCTTGCTCCCGCTGGGCTGCGCAGCGGCCCCAAAAATGGGCCTGCTACGCAGGCCAGCGGGAGCAAGCTCCCTCGCCACAGGTACAGTGTTTCGGCCTCTGGGTTACTTACGCGCCGCCTCCCACTGCTTCAACAGATCACCATAAGCCACGGTCTCCCCTTTGGGCTTCTCATTCGCCAGCTTGGGCTTCGGCGCGCCCGGCTGGTCAAACCAGTACTGCGCATCCCGCTCCGGGTTCATTTTCGGGCCGCACACCGGCTGCACCTTGGAACGCTCCAGGCGCGTCATGATCGCGTCCTGTTCCTTGGCCAGGTTATCCAGCGCCTGTTGCGGGGTTTTCTCGCCGCTGGCCGCTGCGGCGATGTTGCTCCACCACAACTGCGCCAGGCGTGGGTAGTCGGGCACGTTGGTGCCGGTCGGCGTCCACTCCACCCGCGCCGGGCTGCGGTAGAACTCCACCAGCCCGCCGAGTTTCGGCGCCATGTCGGTCATGGCCTGGGAGTTGATGTCGGACTCACGAATCGGCGTCAGGCCAACGATGGTTTTCTTCAGTGACACGGTTTTCGAGGTCACGAACTGCGCGTACAGCCACGCCGCGAGTTTTTGCTTCTCGGGCGTGGACTTCAGGAAGGTCCAGGAACCCACGTCCTGATAGCCCTTTTTCATGCCCTTTTCCCAATACGGCCCGACCGGCGACGGCGCCATGCGCCATTTCGGCGTGCCGTCGGCGTTCACCACCGGCAGGCCCGGCTTGGTCATGTCGGCCGTAAACGCGGTGTACCAGAAGATCTGCTGGGCGATGTTGCCCTGGGACGGCACCGGCCCGGATTCGGAGAAGGTCATGCCCGCCGCTTCCGGAGGCGCGTAGGCTTTCATCCAGTCCACGTACTTTTGCGTGGCAAACACCGCGGCCGGGCCGTTGGTGTCGCCGCCACGGGTCACGCTGGAGCCTACCGGGTGGCAGTCCTCCACGCGAATGCCCCACTCGTCCACCGGCAAGCCGTTGGGCAGGCCCTTGTCGCCGCCGCCGGCCATGGAGAACCAGGCATCGGTGAAGCGCCAGCCCAGCGATGGGTCTTTTTTGCCATAGTCCATGTGCCCATAGATACGTTTGCCGTCGATTTCCTTGACGTCTTCGCTGAAGAACTTGGCGATGTCTTCATAGGCCGACCAGTTCACCGGCACACCCAGCTCGTAGCCGTATTTTTCCTTGAACTTGGCTTTAAGGTCCGCGCGCTCAAACCAATCGGCGCGGAACCAGTAGAGGTTGGCGAACTGCTGGTCGGGCAGTTGGTAGATCTTGCCGTCCGGCGCGGTGGTGAACGAGATGCCGATAAAGTCCTTGATATCCAGGGTCGGCGAGGTGAAGGCCTTGCCTTCGTTGGCCATCAGGTCGGTGATGGATTCGGTCTTGCCATAGCGAAAGTGCGTACCGATCAAGTCGGAATCGTTCACCCAGCCGTCATAGATATTCTTGTCGGACTGCATCTGGGTTTGCAGCTTCTCCACCACGTCGCCTTCCTGCAGCAGGTCGTGGGTCAGCTTGATGCCGGTGATTTCGCTGAAGGCCTTGGCCAGTACCTTGGATTCGTACTCGTGGGTGGTAAGGGTTTCCGACACCACGTTAATCTTCATCCCACGGAACGGTTCCGACGCCTTGATAAACCACTTCAACTCTTCGAGCTGCTGGGCTTCGGTAAGCGTGGACGGTTTGAACTCGCTGCCGATCCATTTTTTCGCGGCATCTTCGTACGCATCGGCCCAGGCCGTGGCGCTCAAACCGCTCAAGGCCAGTACGGCGGCCAATGAAATGCTATGTCGCAGCTTATTGTTTTTATTCAACATAGAGACCTCCTGGTGGTTTATTCATAAGGGCACTAGTTCATAAGGGCACTAGCCCCAACGCATCACACTCAACAGCCATACCAGGGATAGCGCAGACGCCACCCAGATGCTCCAGTCGGTAACGCCGATCACCAGCAAATGCAGGTAGGCGCTGCCGAGAAGACCGATAAACAAACGATCACCACGGGTGGTGCTGATCGGCAACAAACCGCGCCGAGGAATACTCGGCGAACGCAGTTCCCAGGTGGTCATGCCTGCCAGCAGCAGGCCAATCGTCACAAAGAACAGTGCGGTGGGGGTGGTCCAGGCCATCCATTCCATCATCGAATCCTCTAGACCCGGCCCAGGGCAAAGCCCTTGGCCACGTGGTTGCGAACAAACCAGATCACCAGCATGCCCGGCAGAATGGTCAACACCCCCGCCGCTGCCAGCACGCCCCAATCAATGCCCGAGGCCGAGACCGTGCGCGTCATCACCGCCGCAATCGGCTTGGCGTTAACCGAGGTCAAGGTGCGCGCCAGCAGCAGTTCGACCCAGGAAAACATGAAGCAGAAAAATGCCGTCACACCGATACCGGAGCCAATCAACGGGATAAAAATCTTCACGAAAAACTTGGGAAAACTGTAGCCGTCGATGTAGGCGGTTTCGTCGATTTCCTTGGGCACGCCGGACATGAAGCCTTCCAGGATCCACACCGCCAACGGCACGTTGAACAGGCAATGCGCCAGCGCCACGGCGATGTGCGTATCGAACAGCCCGATGGACGAATACAGCTGGAAAAACGGCAGCAAAAACACCGCCGGCGGCGCCATACGGTTGGTCAGCAGCCAGAAGAACAGGTGCTTGTCGCCCAAGAACCGATAGCGCGAAAACGCATAGGCCGCCGGCAGCGCCACGCTCAGGGAGATCACCGTGTTCAGGCTCACGTAGTACAGCGAGTTGAGGTAACCGGTGTACCAGCTCGGGTCAGTGAAGATCACCTTGTAGTTGGCCAGGGTAAAGTCCTGCGGAAACAGCGTCAGCCCGCCGAGGATTTCGGTGTTGCTCTTGAATGACATGTTCAGCAGCCAGTAGATCGGCACCAGCAGAAACAGGATGTAGATCAGCAGCGGAATAACCTTGCGCTTGCTCATGTTGGCGGCCTCAGCGGTTGGCGTCGGAGTGGGTCATGGCGGTGTAGAACAGCCAGGACACCAACAGGATGATCAGGAAATACACCAGGGAAAACGCCGCCGCCGGGCCCAGGTCGAATTGGCCTACAGCCATTTGGGTCAAGGTCTGACTGAGGAACGTGGTGGCGTTACCCGGCCCGCCGCCCGTCAGCACGAAAGGCTCGGTGTAAATCATGAAGCTGTCCATAAAGCGCAACATCACCGCGATCAGCAGCACGCTTTTCATCTTTGGCAATTGGATATGTCGGAACACCGCCCAAGCGGATGCGCGATCAATCCGCGCTGCCTGGTAGTACACGTCCGGAATCGCACGCAGCCCCGAGTAACACAGCAGCGCCACCAGCGAAGTCCAGTGCCACACGTCCATCACCAGCACCGTCACCCAGGCGTCCATGGTGTTGGCCGCATAGTTGTAGTTGATGCCCATGGCGTTGAGCGTCGAACCCAACAGGCCAATGTCGGCGCGGCCAAAAATCTGCCAGATGGTGCCGACCACGTTCCACGGGATCAGCAGCGGAATCGCCAGGATGATCAACACCAGTGACGACCAGCGGCCCTTGGTCGGCATGGTCAGGGCGATGGCGATGCCCAGCGGGATTTCGATCAACAGCACGCAGGCCGAGTAGATGAACTGGCGCAGCAAGGAATCATGCAGGCGCGGGTCGAGCAGCACCTGTTTGTACCAGTCGGCACCGACAAAATAGCGGCTGGACTGGTCGAAAATGTCCTGCACCGAATAGTTGACCACGGTCATCATCGGGATCACCGCGCTGAACGCCACCAGCAGGAACACCGGTAACACCAGCCACCAGGCCTTGTTGTTCTGCACCTTGTTCATGGCTGCACCTCCAGCAGGTAATCGTCGGCGTACACCATCAACCACTGCGCGGGAAAACTGATCGAGGCTTTGCCTTCCGGCACCGGTTTGTCTTCGGCCAGGCGTACTTTCAACGGCGCGCCGTCGAGGTTGAGGGTCATGATCTTGTAGGTGCCGAGGTCTTCCACATGCACGACGTCGGCCTGCAGCGCGTCAGGGTTGTACTCGTCCCACACGTGGATAAATTCCGGGCGGATACCCACCTGCAGCTTTTTGTAGCCCGTCTCGCGCAGGCGCTGTTGCAACGCCTCGGATAACGGCAGCAACGTACTGGCAAAGCGCACGCCACCGGCTTCGGCCTGCACCTCGATCAGATTCATCCCGGGGCTGCCGATGAAATAGCCGACAAAGGTGTGGCTGGGGCGCTCGAACAGCTCACGCGGCGTGCCGAACTGCACGATCTGCCCGCCGTACATCACCGCGATTTTGTCAGCGAAGGTCGACGCCTCAAGCTGGTCGTGGGTGACGTAGACCATGGTGATATTGAACTGCTCATGAATCTGCTTGAGCTTGCGGCGCAATTTCCATTTGAGGTGCGGGTCGATCACCGTCAGCGGTTCGTCGAACAGGATCGCCGACACGTCATCGCGCACCAGGCCACGGCCCATGGAAACTTTTTGTTTTTCATCGGCGGTGAGGTTGCGGGCTTTTTTGCTCAGCAGGGCTTGCAGGTCGAGGACTTCGGCAATTTCCTGCACCTTGCTGTGAATTTTCGCTTCGGCCATGCCCTGGTTTCGCAGGGGAAACGCCAGGTTGTCGAACACCGTCATGGTGTCGTACACCACCGGGAACTGGAACACCTGGGCAATATTGCGTTTCTCCGGGGTCAGCTCGTTGACCACTTTAGCGTCAAACAGCACCTGGCCTTCGGACGGGCTGAGCAAGCCGGAGATGATATTGAGCAATGTCGACTTGCCGCAGCCCGATGGCCCGAGCAAGGCGTAGGCACCGCCCTGCTCCCACACATGGTTCATGGCCCGAATGGCGTAGTCCTCGGGGCCATTGGGTGTAGGGCTGTAACTGTGCGCGAGGTTCTGCAAATGGATCTCGGCCATCAGGCAACCCTCGCGACGCGGCGCCCGGGGGCCTGGACCAAACGCCCCTGGCCATCGAACACAAAGAGTTTATGGGTGGGGATGTACACACGAATCGGCGCGTCGACGTCGTACTCATGCACCCCCGGTAAATGCAGCACCAACAGGAAATGCTCGCTGCGCACGTGCAGGAAGGTTTCCGAACCGCTGATCTCGGCCACCTCCACGGTCACCGCCAGTTCCAGGTCATCGTCGTTGCTCGGCACCAGGCTGATATGGCTGGGGCGCACGCCAAACCGGAACTCGCCTTCGCCGATGGGACGCAGATCCACGTTCAACGGGAAGTGCACGACATTGGCAAAACTCACTTCATTGCCACTGATACGCCCCGGCATCAGGTTGATCGGCGGCTCGGAAAACAGCTCGGCGGCCAGCACCGTCTGGGGCTGGTGATACACCTCGGCGGCCCTGCCGCTCTGGATCACCCGGCCTTCGTGCAGGATGGTGGTGGTGCCACCCAGGGCCAGGGCTTCATTGGGTTCGGTGGTGGCGTAGATGGCAATGGTGTGGCGCGCCTTGAACAGTTCGCGCATTTCCTGACGCAGCTCTTCGCGCAGTTTGTAGTCCAGGTTTACCAACGGCTCATCGAAAAGGATCAGCTCGGCGTCTTTGACCAAGGCGCGGGCCATGGCCGTGCGTTGCTGCTGGCCGCCGGAAAGCTCCAGCGGGTGGCGCTGCAGGAACTTCTCGATGCGCAGCATCTGCGCGGTTTCCAGCACTTTGCTGTGGATCAGTTCGTTGGACACACCGGCCTGGCGCAACGGCGAGGCGATGTTTTCGAACACGGTCATGGTCGGGTAATTGATGAACTGCTGGTAGACCATCGACACGTTGCGCAGGCGCACCGGCTTGTGGGTGACGTCTACGCCGTTCATCAGGATGCGGCCGCTGTCGGGCTTGTCCAGCCCGGCCATCAGGCGCATCAGGCTGGTCTTGCCGGACAGCGTGCGGCCGAGCAATACGTTGAAAGAACCGGCTTCGAAACGCAGGTTGGCGTCGTCGATCCAGGTCTGGCCTTCGACAACGCGGGAGACATGTTCCAGGGTCAATGACATGACACGCCCTTTTTATTATTGGAATGATTCTGGCCATTCGTAAGAGCGAGTTTCGTGCCAGAAGTGGCAGGTGGTTGATCTGTAAGGAAATGGGTTGAACAGGATGTTCAGGCATGAACACAAATGAACAACCAGCGCTGAACAACTGAACATTAAGCGGGTTGACATTGAACAGTTCTGAACAACAATCGATGGGCGCCACAGATTTAATGTGGGAGCTGGCTTGCCTGCTCCCACAGTTGGACGGCGTAAGGCTTGATAACAATAAAAATAAAAGAAGGTCGCCCCCATGGCCGAACCCCTCGCACACGACGCCCTTATCCAGGAATCCTGGCGCCGTTGCCGCGCCTTTGGCCTGGACCACCAGAGCACCCCCAGCTTCGATCAACTGCCCGCCGAAGGCATCAGCCAGTTGCTCGAAAGCCAGCATTCCCTGGTGCAGACCACCCATCAGGAAGTGCTGCCCTACTACGAAAACATCCTCAGCAACTCCAACTGCCTGATCATGCTGGCCGACAACCAGGGCCAGGTGCTGACCTCGTGGGGCACCCAGCGTTTTATCGAGCCGAAGCTGGCGCGCGGCTTCAGTGCCGGTGCCAGTTGGAGGGAGCGCTCAAGCGGCACCAATGCCATCGGCACCGCGCTGGCCTGTGCCCAGGCGGTGCATATCGAGCACGATGAACACTTTCTCAAGGCCAACCGCTTCATGACCGGCTCCGCGGCGCCGATTTTCGATGCCCAGCGTGAAATCATCGCGGTGCTGGATGTGTCCAGCGACAGCTACCTGCCGCCCTCCCACACCTTGGGCATGGTCAAGATGATGAGCCAGACCGTCGAGAACCGGCTGATCCTCAACCTGTTTCGCGGCGAGCATTTCCAACTGACCTTCAACACCGGCCTGAACAACCTCGACAGCCAGTGGGCGGGCCTGATCATCTTTGATGACAGCGGCCAGGTGCTGTCGGCCAACCGCCGCGCCGACAACTTGCTGGGCATCAGTTTGTCGCGGGTGCTGATCGACAGTTTGTTTAAAGTCTCGCTGCTGGAATTGTTGAATCAACCCGAGGGCTTGCCGTTCTCGTTGCAGGCGGCGGGCCGCAATCGGTTCCAGTGTTTATTGAAGCGGCCGCAGAAGATGCCGGTGCAGGCGAGGGTCTTTGCTGAGCCCAAGCCCACAAAACCTGCGCCGATGGGCATCCAGACCCTGCATTTTGGCGATGTGCGCGTAGAAAAGGCCGTGCGCCAGGCTGAGCGTTTGTTGGAAAAAGACATTCCGTTGTTGATACACGGCGAGACCGGCGTTGGCAAAGAGGTGTTCGTCAAAGCCCTGCACCAGGCCAGTTCGCGCAGCAAACAGGCGTTCATTGCGGTGAACTGTGCAGCGATCCCCGCCGAACTGGTGGAGTCCGAGCTGTTTGGCTATGAAAAGGGCGCCTTTACCGGTGCCAACCAGAAAGGCAGCATCGGCCTGATCCGCAAGGCGGACAAGGGCACGCTGTTTCTGGATGAAATTGGCGACATGCCCTTGCCGACCCAGGCCCGTTTGCTGCGGGTGCTACAGGAGCGCTGCGTGCAGCCGGTGGGCAGCAGCGAGCTGTTCCCGGTGGACTTGCGCATCATCTCGGCCACCAACCGCGTGCTGCGCGACTGGGTGCAGGCCGGGCGCTTTCGTGAGGATTTGTACTACCGCATCGGCGGCCTGACCCTGGAACTGCCGCCCTTGCGCGAGCGTACCGACAAACAGGCGCTGTTCCAGCAGTTGTGGCAACAGCACCGTGAGCCGACCCAATGGGCCGGGCTGAGTGCCGAAGTGCTGGCCTTGTTCGAGCAGCACCCGTGGCCGGGCAACCTGCGCCAGGTCAGCAGCGTGTTGCAGGTGGCGCTGGCGATGGCCGAGGAGCAGCCGGTGCGACCGGAGCATCTGCCGGATGATTTCTTTGTCGACCTGAACGTGACCGCGCCCTTGCCCACCCAGCCAAGCCTGGAAGACAACAGCGACCTGAGCCAACGCTTGAAAGCAGCGGGCGGCAACATCTCCCACCTGGCGCGGGAACTGGGCGTAAGCCGCAACACCCTGTACAAGCGCCTGCGCCAGCACGAAGGTTGATCTAGCGCGGTTTGACCACCACCATCAGGTCGGTGAAGTACTCCACCCGAATCGGCAGGTTATCGGCCAGCGCCGAGAGCGCCGCGGCCGTGTCGTCGAGTTTGAACACCCCGGACACACGCAGGTTTTTCAACGCCTGGGCATCGAAGCGCACCAAGCCGTGGCGGTAGCTGGCCAGGGTTTGCAGCACCTCACTCAGCGGTTGGTCGTTGACCTTGAGCAGGCCACGCGTCCAGGCATCCGGGTCGGCGCTGCCGGTCGCCTGTACAGGCCCCGCGTGGCCATGATCAAGAATCGCGCGCTGCCCGGCCGTGACCTTGACGCCCTCGCCCGTGTCACCTTGGACCGCCACAGTGGACTCGATCACCGTGACCACGGTGCTGCCGTCCGCCGCGCGCTTAACCAGATAGCGCGTGCCCAAGGCCGTGGCCGTGCCTTGATCGGTGCGTACCACGAACGGCCGTTGCGCGTCCTTGGCCACGTCAACCCACAGCTCGCCTTGCAGCAGTTCGATCACGCGCTGGTGGCCGTCGAATTTCACGTCCACCGCCGAGTTGCTGTTGAGCTGCAACTGGCTGCCGTCCTCAAGAGCAACCTGGCGGCGCTCGCCGATGCCGGTGCGCTGGTCGGCCGTCCACACCGGCATGTGCTGCACACCGAACCAGCCGCACAGCACTACGCCGAGCACCCCCAAGGCCTGCACCCTGCGCGAACGTTGGGGCGCAAAGGCGCGATTCAGGGCGATGCGTGCCGGTTGCGCGGGCAACGTATCGAAGCCACCCCAGAGCGAGCGCATACGCTCAATGGCTACTGCATGGCGCGGGTCGGCCTGACACCAGGTATTGAAGGCGTGGCGCTCGGCATCGCTGACGTCTTCGTCGTGCAGCCGCGTCAGCCAATTCGCCGCTTGTTGAATGATCTGTTCGGCGTTCACGGCAACGGGTCCGCCCCGTACAGGCTGTGGTAGCAATGCACCAGCGCGGTGGACAGGTAGTTTTTGACCGTGCTGGGTGACACCTCAAGACGCGTGGCGATCTCACTGTAGGTGAGCCCGTCCAGGCGGCTTAACAGGAAGGCTTCACGGGTTTTCGCCGGCAGGCCGGCGAGCATCTCGGCGATGCGCTCCAGGGCTTGCAGCGCCACATGGATCGCGGCCGGGTCGGGCATGCCGGCGTCTTCACACTGCACCAGCAGGGCTTGCAGGTAGGCCTTTTCGATCCGGCGGCGCCGCGCCCCATCGATCAACAGGCGCCCGGCGGTGGTGGCGAGAAAGGCGCGAGGCTCCTTGATGGTGTGCGGATCGGCCAGCATCAACACGCGGATAAACGCATCGTGGGCCAGGTCGGCAGCGTACTGGGAACACCCGAGTTTTTTGCGCAGCCAGCCGTGCAACCAGCCATGGTGCTCGCTGTACATCGCCGTAAGGGTCTGCTGACGGGCGCAATCGCCCGGCGCGGCCGGAATGTCATGCATGCGCAAAAACTTCTCAAATGGGAAAGATTACCAATTGAGCGAACAATGCCAGTAAAACTGTGGCGGGGCAAGGGCCACTCGGGTGGGCTGGATGCCGTGGGCGGGCTTGTGTGGGAATTGGTCTGAGTGGATGCTGGTCTGTGTGGGAGCTGGCTTTTGTGGGAGCTGGTCTGTGTGGGAGCTGGCTTGCCTGCGATGGCATCGCCTCAGTTCAACTGAATGACCGAGGCGCCTGCATCGCAGGCAAGCCAGCTCCCACACAAGCCAGCCCCCCACACAAGCTCGCTCCCACAGTTAGACCTCGGTGACAGTTAAATTGGCTTAGCGCCAGCTCCACGACACACCGGTATAGATACCGCGCCCATCGGCCGGCGTGGAGCGGGCCACATCCAACCCCTTGTCGTCATACCCCGGCGTGACGGTATTGGCATAACGCCGGTTGGTGAGGTTGCGCAGATCAACCCAGGCTTGCCAGTCCTGTTTCGGCGCGTCATAGCCGAAAGTGGCGCCCAGCGTTGTGTACGCCGCCGCGTAGTAAGAGTTGGCGTAATCCACCGCCACCCGTGAAGCGTGCTCGGTGTTGAGGCTGGTGTAGAAACCAGTCGGGTGGCTGTAGCGCACTTGCGCCTGGTAGTAATGCTTGGGGATGCCCGGCAAGGTGTTGGCGCCGAAGCGGTCGTCGTCACGGTAGTGAAAATCGCTGTAGGTGTAGGCCTGGCGCAAGGCCAACTGGCCATTACCACCGCCGTCCCAGAGTGGGCTGAGCAGGCTCAACTCCACGCCCTGGTGCACGGTGGGGCTGGCGTTGGCTTCGGCGACGACGGCGCTGCTGGTCTGTGTCTGCGCCTGGGTCTCCACTGTGAGCAGTTCGTGACGCACTTCGGAGCGATACAACGCCAAATCCCACTGGCCGAACCATTGCTCACCACGCCCGCCTATCTCCAGGGTAGTGGCGGTCTGATTGCGCAAGCTCACGCCTTCGCGGGCCAGCCCCTTGGCCGGGCCGCCGGTGAAATACTTGTTGGATCCCCAAATCATCGACCACGCGTGCGGCGGTTCGACCGAGCGACTCAGGTTGCCGTACACCTGCAACTGCGGGGTGAAGTCATAGCGCAGGCCAATGCGCGGCGCGTAGTCCCAATCATGCTGGCTGAGCGGCGCCTGCCCTTGCGGGTAGCTGACCTGGGTTTCGCGGCGGGTGTAGATCGCAGCCAGGCCGGTGGTCAGCCACAGGTCTTGCACCAGTTCCAGCTCGTTGCCGATATGCAACACCGTGTCGGAACCCAGGTAGCTGTAGTCGCGGGTCTTGGTGCCGGGGGCGTAATAGGTGGCGGGGTTGCTCGACGGTACGCGCACATATTCCGAGGCACCGTTGTTGGGCATCGCCTGGGTGGTGCGCAGGCCAATGGTGGTTTTGCTGTCGTGGCCGAACCAACTGTCCTGGCGAATGTAGTTCAGGGTGCCGCTGACATCCGTGTAGGCGACTTTCAGGCGGTTGAGCCCTTCGCGCAAATCCATCGGGTAGTCGTGATAGGCCAGCCCCACCTCGACGCGGGAAGTGTCATCGAGCTGCAAGGTGGTCTTGTTGGCGATCCAGGTCGAGCCCGGCTGCAGGCGTTTCGAGTCGCGGGCGGCGTTGAGGCTGTTGGCGGCGGTTGGATCGTGGCTGATCTGGTAGCGCGTCAGCTTGCCGGGGCTGTCGTTGGTGGTTTCGCGGTAGCGAAAATAGAAGCGCGTCTCCAGGTCCGGGTTGAACCGGTAGCCAAAGTTGGCCGCAATGCCCTTGCCGGTGCCGGCGCTCTGGTGCTGGTAGCCGTCGGATTCGGAGTCGGTGAGGCTGATGTAGTAGTCGGCGTCGCCCAGCACCTGGCCGGAGCTGATTTCGCGCTGGGCATAACCGCGACTGCCCACTTCATAGCGCACCTGCAACTTCGGCGCGTCATAGCCGGTGTGCGTGACATAGTTGACCGAGCCACCCAGGGCCAGGGCGCCCTGGTCAAAACCGTTGGCGCCGCGCAGTACCTCGACGCGGCTTTGCCACAGCGGGTCCTTGAGTTCATAGGGCGTGCCGCCGGGGCCGGTGAGCGGCAAACCGTCGAGCATTTCATACAGGCCCGAGGCGTGGGAGCCGGGGCTGCGGTTCAGGCCGGAACCGCGGATCGACAACTTCACGCCTTCATTATTCGCCGCCTTGGCGTAGACGCCGGCCTGGTACTTGAACACGTCTTCGTTGGTGCTGACGCGCCCCTGTTGCACGCTGCTCATATCGATGAAGTTGGTGCCACCGGGCACGCTCTTGAGCTGCGCCTGGGCCACTTCGGCGGCGCTGGCTTCGCTGCTGGAGACCTCGACCGGGGCCAGTTGCAGGGTATCGGCGTGCGCCAGTGAACTGAGGGTCAGGGCGGCAAACAGCAGTGGGGGTTGGCGCAACAGCATGGGGTAAATCCTTGGCATTCGGGGGCGTGACAAAGCCTGGGCCATCACGCGAACAGTGATGGGAAGCCAGGCAGGCTCACCAGGTCACGCTTAATTAACGGACCAGACCCTTCCCACAACAGCCTCGGACCGAGATTATTTTCTAAGTCCAAAATCGCATTAACACATGCAAACTCAGTATTTAAAGAAATAACCAGCACGCATTACTGTGGAGGCATTGAGTCGCCCACGAGATTTCCCCCATGCAAACATCCGCCAGCGTTATTAACTTCACCCTCCACCGTAAACGCCGCCAGGCGCGTGCCGCGGCCGAGCTGATGTGGGCCATGTACGCGGCACGCGCGGGGCTTGCGGTGTTCTCCGCCCACACCGCAACCGCCAGTGATACGCGCCGGGCGTAACGCCGATGAATTTTTTACAGGTACTGCCCGAATCAGCCCAAGCACTGCCAAAACCTGCGATTGAGGATGACGACACCAGCCTGTGCGTGGCGCAGAACCTGCAACGTTTGCGCAGTAAGCGCCACCTCTCGCTGGACGGGTTGGCACGCGCGTGTGGCGTGAGCCGGGCGATGCTGGCGCAGATCGAGTCGGGCCGCAGCGTGCCGTCGATCAAGGTGCTGTGCAAAATCGCCAAAGGCTTGAAGGTGTCGGTCGCGGCCTTTCTGGAGGACCGTGCCTTTGAAGGCGTCGAGGTGTTGCCGGCGCAACAAAGCAAACGCCTGGTGAGTGCCGACGGGGCATTCGTCAGCCGTGCGTTGTTTCCCTTTGATACCGCCCGCCAATCGGAATTTTACGAAATCCGCTTGCGTGCGCTCGGCGAGGAAATTTCTGCCGGTCACGGCCCCGGCATTCAGGAAAACCTGGTGGTGGCCCAGGGCGTACTGGAAGTCAGCGTCAACGAAGAGCGCTATTTGCTCTCCACCGGCGACTCGATCCTGTTCTACGCCGACCAGCCCCACCGCTACCGCAACCCGGCGGACAGCGAGGCGGTGGCATTTTTGGTGATAACCTACCCGGAACGCCTGGACTGAATGCAAAAAGCCCCGACAAGTCGGGGCTTTTTTTTTGCGTTTCAGGCAGCAGCGGTCAGCAGGTGCAGCACATCATCGGCATGCCGTTGCAGCTCATCATCATCGGCATGGCGCAGTCATTCATCAGTTTGTTCATCAGCATGCAGCAGTTTTCCATCATGGCCATGCTCATGCCTGGCATTGGCATCATTTTGCACATCATGCTGTCGCCCATCACGCTGCATTCCATCATGCATTTCATCATCGGCATCGACATGCCCATGGTCATCATCGGCATGTTCATGTCAGCCATCATCTTCATGGCATCGGCCGACATGCACAGCATCGACATATTTGCGCACTGCATCATCATCGGCATGCCGCAGTTCATCATCATCGCCATCATGTCGGCATTGGTCTTGAACTGCGCCATGTCCATACCGGCCGCCGGCTTCATGGTGCACATCATGGCGTCGCCCGCCATTTCGCACTTCATGGTCGCCATCATCATCGGCATGCCCATCATCGGCATCATTGGCATGGACGTGTTCATCGGCATCTGCATTGCGTTCATCATGTTCGAAACTCCGTAATCGACAGGAAATGGCTAAGTTCTGGCGCCGATTCTAGAGACACCGGGCGACGGCGCAAGACGACGGCAGAGCAGCACAAATGGCTGTTCGGGAGCGTGCTTGGGTGAACAGGACAGCGACACCGGGCGTGATAACAGATAAATCGCCGTAAAGACGTTTGAAGCCGCTACTGGCACCGCATAAACGTCAGGATGGATATGCGATTAAAGCCTTGCGACCTCACTTAAGGAAATAAACGATCTAACCCGAGAGCAAAACCTGGTGATCAGTCGCGTCCGTGAGCGGTTCGATCGTGCGCATAAAATCATCCGCCTCAGACCCCCTGAGGAAACTGAACCCCGCCATTTCATCGCAGGCCAGGATGTCAGCCAGGGCTTTACGTAACTGAGACTCCGCCGGCGAATCGCGCAGCAGTTTATGTGCGGTCAATAACACCTCGGCAGGAACACCCTGGGCGCTTGCCACGTCGATCACCGCAAAGAGAATGAATCGCAGACGAACTTCGCGATCCGTAGGCCAAACCGTTTTTCGCTTACCCAAAGTAGGCACTCATCCGTTGAGAAAAGTCCGAGGCTATTGCCCACCGAGGGGTGTTTCAAGCGTGGGGACTTAAGATAGGCCACTTCCTACACCTGAAAGGGAAATACCGTACCTACATTACTGCACCGGCAAGAAATTCATCAGCAGCAAACTCTGCGCGTAGTTGAGCGCCACACGTCGGTAGCGTTCATCGAGCATCTGCGCGAGCAAGTCCAGGCGCGCAACCACTTTGCCGAACTCGACCGCAAAGCTCAGGTTACTGCCCTCCTCCGATATCTCGTTGGAAAACAGCAGCAACACGCCATTGGCATCCTGGCGCTGACTGAGCAGCCAGGTGGCTTTTTCGATATTGCGTGCAGCGTTGCTGACAAACTGCGGGTTGATCGAGTCAGTCATATAGAACTGGGTGCGGCCGCCGTGGGCGGTCACCAGCATGCTGCCGATCGCGTAGATAAACGCACCGACCCGGTCGCCTTTGAAGTCGGGGCTTAACGAGTAACTCAAGGCCGCGAGATCGCGCCGCTCGCCGAGGGCCGGCAGCGGTTGCTGATGCTCGATGGCCTGGCGGATTTCCCGCGCGGCACTCACCGCATCCGGGTAACCGGATAGGCGCCACTGGCTGGGGTTGCGCAGGTAGAGCTTGCTCATCAACAGATACAGGCTTTGCAAGTTGTCGCGCATGCTCAGGGTTGCCATGCGGTCAACGCTGGTCTGAAAGAACTCATCGGGCCTGCCATTGCTGAACTGGCTGGCGATGTCGCGGCCCTGCTGCTGGCTGCAACCACTGGTAAACAGTGCCAAAAGAACAACCAAAAACAACGGCCAGCGGGAGATACAAGTATGTGACGTTCGATCCATCGGCACCGGGTCTGATTCTGCTGCCCACACTCTGAATGAGTGGGGTCGTGACAGGGATAGATCAGGAGAATCAAAAAAAGTGCGGCGAGCCGGGTCGGATCAGAGGTTGCCTACACACAAAGGAGTGCCTATAGGATCGTTCCCACGCGCCGCAAAGGAATGCCGCCCTGGACGCTCCGCGTCCCGCTTCTGACGCCGTGACGCAGAGCGTCACAGGATGCGTTACCACGCGGAGCGTGGGAACGATCAAGCTGCCGGTAGTGCATTCCTGCGAAATACTTGCCTGATCCTCCGACTTATCGACTGGCGGATAGATAGCCCTTGCGCCGTGGTCTAGAGTGCAACGATGGGCCACAAGTCCCACTCTTCTTATAAGGGCTCAAAAGAGCTCAGCACCACCAACCGATGATCAGCAGGTGAACCCGCCATGGAATTACGTATCAACCAAAAGACCTACCAGGTCGATGCCGACGCCGACACGCCGCTGCTGTGGGTGATCCGCGACGACCTCGGCATGACCGGCACCAAGTACGGTTGCGGCCTGGCCCAGTGCGGCGCCTGTTCGGTGCTGGTGGACGGTAATGTGGTGCGCTCCTGCGTTACCCCGGTGGCGGGTGTGGTCGGCCGCGAGGTCACGACCATCGAGGCCATTGAGGACGATGCGGTGGGCAAGCACGTGGTCGCCGCCTGGGTCGAGCATCAGGTGGCGCAATGCGGTTATTGCCAGTCCGGGCAGGTGATGGCGGCCACGGCGCTGCTCAAGCACACCCCCGCGCCGACGGTCGCGCAAATCGATGCCGCCATGGTCAACCTGTGCCGCTGCGGCACCTATAACGCCATCCACACCGCGATGCAGGATTTGGCCCAGCAGAAGGAGCGCGCATGATGAATACGCGCAACGAACTGCTTGATGTGGCCCTGGGCGACCCGGTCAACCTGTCACGCCGGCGCTTTCTGGCCAGCACCGCCGTGGGCGCGCTGGTGATTGGTTTCGGCCTGCCGCTGGGTGGCGGCCGCGCCTTCGCGGCCACCGCCAACCCTGCGGAGCGCGGCACGCAGGTGCCGGCGTTTCTGGAGATTCGCCCGGACGGCACGGTGCGCCTGCTCAGCCCCTTTATGGAAGGCGGCCAAGGCACCCACACCGCCATGGCGCAGATTGTCGGTGAAGAACTGGACGCCGACCCTGCCACCTTTGTCGTCGAAGCCGCGCCACCGGGCGATGCCTATGTGGTGATGGAAAACGGCATGCGCATCACCGGCGGCAGCATGTCGGTGCGCATGAGTTACCCGGTAATGCGCCGCCTGGGCGCCCTCGCCCGCGCCATGCTGTTGCAGGCCGGCGCCGAGCAACTGGGCGTGCCGGTCGCACAACTGACCACCACCCCCGGCCGCGTGGTACACGCCGCCTCGGGCCGCTCGCTGGGCTACGGTGAACTCGCCAGCCGCGCCCTCGACATGCCGGTGCCTGACCCGTCCACCATCACCCTGCGCGATCCGAGCCAGTTCCGCTGGATCGGCAAGCCGGTCAAACGCCTGGATGCCTACGACAAATCCACCGGCAAGGCGCAATACAGCATCGACCTCAAGGTCGACGGCATGCTCCACGCCGCCGTGCAGCATGCGCCGCGCCTGGGCATGACCGTGGGCAGCCTGCGCAATCAGGCGCAAGTTGAGGCCATGAAAGGTGTGCACTCGGTGCATCAACTGCCTGGCGCCGTGGCAGTGGTGGCCGAGCGCTGGTGGCACGCCAAGCGTGCAGTAGAAGCTATTCAGGTCGAATGGCTGGAAGCCGCCGCTGACTCTACAGTGCGCGCCATGCCGGCAGACTTTTCCAGCGACAAATACCGTGACTTCCTCGCCGCCCAGCAAGGCCCGGCCCGCGACGAAGAAAACGAAGGCGACGTCAACGCCACGCTGGCAAACGCCAAGACCAAGGTCGAAGCCACCTACCACAACCAGTACGTCAACCATGCCCAACTGGAGCCGCCATCGGCCCTGGCGCGCTATAACCCGGACGGCACGCTGGAAGTCTGGCTGCCCAACCAGGCGCCAGACATGTTCCGCGCCGACATCGCCAAGCGCACCGGGCTGGATGTGTCGAAGATCACCTTGCATTCGCCGTTGCTGGGCGGCTTTTTCGGCCGGCATTTCCTGTACGACTCAGCCAACCCGTACCCGCAGGCCGTCGCATTGGCCAAGGCTGTGGGCCGCCCGGTCAAGCTGATCTGGAGCCGTGAAGAAGAGTTCCTGCGCGATGTGCTGCGCCCGGTCGCGGTGGTCAAGTTCCGCGCGGCGCTGGATGACAAAGGCTTGCCGGTGGCCATCGAAGCCGTGAGCGCCACCGAAGGCCCATCCGAGGCCATCGCCGGCAAACAGGGCGACAAAATCGACCCGACGGCCCTTGAAGGGTTGTCAGGCAAATCCTACGCGATTCCCAACAAACGCATCGCCCAGATCTACGTCAAAGGCCCGGCCATGCTCGGCTACTGGCGCTCGGTGGGCAACTCGCTGAATGACTTTTTCTACGAGGCCTTCCTCGATGAACTGGCTGACAAAGGCGGCCATGACCCGTATGAGTTGCGCCTGCACCTGCTGCGCGACAACAAACGCCTGACCACGTTGCTGCAAGCGGTGGGCGAGTTGTCCGGTGGCTGGAAACGTGGCCCGTATACCGCAGAAGACGGCAGCCGGCGCGCCCGTGGGGTGGCCATGGCCTCGCCCTTTGGCTCGCATGCGGCGGTGGTTGCCGAAGTGTCGATCGAAAACGGCCAGGTCAAGGTGCATAACATCTGGGAAGCCATCGACCCTGGCAGCATCGTCAACCCGGCGATCATCGAGGCCCAGGTCAACGGCGCCGTAGCGTTGGGCTTGTCACAAACGTTGGTGGAAGAAGCGGTGTACGTGGACGGTAAACCACGGGCGCGCAACTACGACCTTTACCCGATCCTGCCACCCTCGCGGATGGCCAAGGTGCACGTGAAGATCGTCGAGAGCGGCGAAAAGATGGGCGGTATCGGCGAGCCGCCGCTACCCGCAGTGGCGCCTGCCGTGGCCAATGCGGTGGCGCACTTGACCGGCCAGCGCATCCGCAGCCTGCCCCTGAGCCGATACACCTTCGCCTGACCGACAAGGAACGCCTATGAACAACCAACGATTGGCTAGAACCGCTGGCTGGCTGGTGCTGGCCGGCGCAGTCGCCGCCGGCCTGCTGGCCTGGTACGTCACCCGTCAACCTGCTTCGCCGTTTGAACAGGCCAACGCCACGGCTGACCCGACACTGGTCAGCCGTGGCGAATACGTCGCCCGCGTCAGTGATTGCGTGGCCTGCCACAGCCTGCCGGGCAAAGCGCCGTTTGCCGGCGGCCTGGAGATGGCCACCCCGCTGGGCGCCATTCATGCCACCAACATCACGCCAGACAAGAACGTCGGCATCGGCACCTACAGCCTGACCGACTTCGACCGCGCAGTACGCCACGGCGTGGCACCGGGCGGGCGACGGCTCTACCCGGCCATGCCCTACCCGTCCTACGTGAAACTCAGCGACGACGACATGCGTGCGCTGTATGCGTTTTTTATGCAAGGCGTGCAACCGGCCAGCGAGCCGAACATTCCCAGCAGCATCCCGTGGCCGCTGAATATGCGCTGGCCCATCGCACTGTGGAACGGCGTGTTCGCGCCGACTAAAACCTATACCGCCAAACCCGAGCAGGACGCGTTGTGGAACCGTGGCGCCTATATCGTCCAAGGCCCCGGCCACTGCGGCAGTTGCCACACGCCGCGTGGGCTGGCGTTTAACGAGAAGGCATTGGACGAGTCCGGCGCGCCGTTCCTCGCCGGTGCCTTGCTCGACGGCTGGTACGCACCCAGCCTGCGCCAGGACCACAACACCGGCCTGGGCCGCTGGAGCGAGCCGGAGATTGTGCAATTCCTCAAGACCGGGCGTAACAAACACGCAGTGGTGTATGGCTCGATGACCGAGGCGTTTAACAACTCCACGCAGTTCATGCAAGACGACGACCTGGCCGCCATTGCGCGTTACCTCAAATCACTGCCGGGCGACCCGCAGCGTGACGGTTCGCCGTGGCAGTACCAGACGGCAGCGCTCGACACGAGCGCACCGGGTGCCCACACCTATGCCACCCGCTGCGCCTCCTGCCATGGCCTGGACGGCAAAGGCCAGCCGGAGTGGATGCCACCGTTGGCCGGAGCCACCTCGGCCTTGGCCAAGGAAAGCGCCTCGGCGATCAACATCACCCTCAATGGCTCGCAACGCATCGTGACCGCCGGAATGCCGGACGCGTACCGCATGCCGGCATTCCGCGAGCAATTGTCCGACCAGGAAATCGCCCAGGTGTTGAGCTACGTGCGCGGTACATGGGGCAACAACGGCGGCGCGGTGGAGGCTGCGGCGGTGAACAAGCTGCGCGGGCATACCGACCCGGCCAGTAGTAGCCCGATTATCCTGCATATGCGCTGACAGATCGTTCCCACGCTCCCGCGTGGGAATGCAGCCCGTGACGCTCCGCGTCACAGCTGCGCAAAACTTGAATGTTGTGAGCGGGACGCAGAGCGTCCCAGGCTGCATTCCCACGCAGAGCGCGGGAACGATCTGATGGCCGCAGGCTACCAGCCATACAAGATGGACCAGAGGATACAGCCAGCAAACCATACCATCCCAAAATGATACGGCCACACCGCCCAACGCTTGAGGGACACGGGGACGGCCGCCACCTCTGCCTCGGTCACCTCGCCTCTTTTGATGTGAAATTTAGGCATGCCCAACAGGTCACTGATCACGAGCATGCGATGAAACCTGTCGATGTGCTTGTTTCTGCCCCAAAACCGTTTGTTGGCGCAGACCACCTCGTTTTCGCTGAAGTAGCTTTCCAGGGCTTCGAGCTTTGTGCACTCGGCGTAGAAAGTGAGTCCGCCAAAAACGAACGTCGCTATGGATAGAATGATTGCAAGGATGAGTTGAAAATCCATGCTTATGCGCCCTCTGGTTGAAAGATCAGATCACCGTCGATCTCTTCGATTTGCCCGCCCAGAAACGCACCGAAATCGCCAACTACATTGCCTACTGCAAACCCTCCCGCAGCGCCGCCGATCACTGCGCAAGCCAGGTCACCGTTTCCTTTAGCCACGACGCCCAAAAAAACCTTGCAGCCGAGGCGGGCGCGAAAATAGCCCGTCTCGGCTGCAAGGTTTTTTTGGGCGTCGTGGCTAAAGG